>JANYGM010000057.1 GCA_025362415.1 bacterium | reverse complement strand
TAGTGGTCTGTACCGTAGTGGAACGGAGGTCTGACCACTAATAACAAAGAGTAAGGTCGTTTTAAAAAGAATTATGGTCAGACCTTCATTGCATTACGGTACAGACCACAATTCTTTTTAAAACAGTGTACGGTAGCAAATCAAAATGTTACTTGTTTCATACTTTTGTCTATTTCTATTAAAATTCTGAAAGGATTTAATATTCATAGCGGTGACTAGCAGTTGTTGGTGTCGTACTTACAGAACGCTATTGTTTGAGAATTTTTTTCAAGTCTAAAAGTGAACCATCAAACACATTAAAATCAACAGGAACGGCAATTCCACTTACTTTTCCCTTGTCTGAATGTTGCCAAAAATGCCATTTATGGTTGTTTGCGAGTGTTGGATTGTCTGCATCATAATGCGCAATCCAGATATAATATTTATCAAAAAACTTATCTTTTATGAGATATTTATGGTAAAAATTATGGTATGTATAAATAATAGGACGAATATTGTAGTGAATTTCTATCATTTCTAACCAAATTTTGATACGTTTTCTCACTTCTTGCGCAGGTATTTTTTGTGCATCTTCTATGTCTAAAACAGGTGGTAAATCTCCTTTTTGGAGCTTTACGGTACGAATAAAATTTTCTGCTTGTGTGGCGGCATTACGGTAAACACTGAAATAATGATACGCACCACGAATGATTTTTTTGTTGCTTTCTTGCCAATTTTGCGCAAATTGTGCATCTACCATACTTTGTCCTTCTGTTGCTTTGATGAGTGCAAACGAAATTTTGATATTATCCACATTCATTTGTTGTACTTTTTGCCAATCTATAATTCCCTGATAATAAGATACATCTATGCCATGAACAGTATAGTTTTTGGGAAGACGAATACCAAACTCTTTGTAAATAGGTGTTTTATAAAACCTTGTTTTGTAATATTTTGTTACAACAAAAACACTACTTATCAATAAGAAAAGTAGCAAACAAGAAATCAATATAATTTTATTACGTCTGAACAAACTTGCATCAAATGATAAACTCTCACTGTTGTTTGTGAAGACCCAAACAACTGATTTTGTATATAAATATTAAACAATTTTCAATACGTATTAAAATCCAAACATACCAACTCTAGACATCATTTTCATTTCTCTTTGGTGTTCTTTCTTAAAATCACTCACAATATACATTGCACTCTCTTTATCATACATAAAAGAAAGCCTTTCTTCCATATGCTTGAGTACTTTATTAGTTGCTTTGCGTTCTTTTTCTATGCGTTTGATAATTTCCGCTTGCGTTCCTCTACAAAATTTATCAAAAAACGACATTTGAAAAGGGTTGCCACTTTCTGTAACTTCTGCAAGCTCATCTTGAAGTTCCTCTAATTGTTCTTTAAGAATTTTATTATAGTATTTCAGTTTATCATCTGCTAATTTATTGATGTGATTTTTATCAATTTGCAGGTATTCTAGTTGCAATTTCAGCAAATCAAAAAGGTCATTTTTTTCATACGCAATAGTAATGCGTTTCATTATTTCTGTTTTGCGCTCACGTTCTAGCTCGTCGTGTTCTTTGTCTGGGTGAAATTGTTTGACAAGTTCTGTATAGATTTTGCGGCTTGCTTGTCCAATATTTTTGGCTTCTTGTTCTTCTTTTAGTTCTTTTGCAATTTGTGCAGCAGTTTTTTTCTTAGATTCTCTTTGCTCGTGGTTTTCATTTTTGGCTGATTTTTGGTCATTTTTGTCATTTCCCATACCACTCATACCGCCAAGGATAGTATTCATAAAATCTTGGAAAGAACCACCTTTTTGTTTGTTCATAAAATCCTCCATTTTTTCTGGGTCATTCATATCAAAACCAAACATATTTTTCATCATATCATTTGCTTCTGAATTTTTCTCTTCCATTTCTTCCTCATAACTTTGTCCGTTATGTTTGCTATAAATATCTTTCAATTTATCTTCATCTGTTGCTTCAATCATAGCAGGAACTTCAGTCACGATATAATAAGAGATATTTTTTTTGAAAGCTTTTGTTGCTTTTGGGTCTTCAAAATGTTTATCCAATGTATAAATTATATCAATATCAATGGTTCTCATTTTGGAATGAACTGCCCCAATTTTTTCGTTAAAAAGATTTCTACCAAAATCAAGGTTAGTTTTTGCCTGCGTAATAAATTGCTTCATTGCATCAATTTTTTGGGTATAACTATTGAATTGCGTTTGCAATCTAGAAAGTTTTTCACCTGTTTTTTCTATGGCAATAATATGTTTATTTGTCATTTAGCGTAATTCCTTAGCGTAATTATTATTTTATTTTTCTTAATTGACACAAATATAGATTTTTTCCATTTACTTTCAAAATGTAACATCATAATTACTTAAATTTTACGGGGGTTTGTACAAAAAAATAACCTATCATTAGTAAATTGCTAATGATAGGTTATTTTTTATTCATTCGTTATCAAAAACGAACAGTTACTTAGTTTACTATGATTTTCTCCATTACAAATTTATCTTTCATTTGGATTTTCATCACATAAACACCTTTTGGGAGTGTTTTTAGAGATATATTTTCCAAAGAAACATTTGTAGTAGTATTTACTTTTTGTGCTAAAACCTCCATTCCTTGCATATTATACATTACAATTTGCAAAGTTTCATTAGGCAAATTAGTAAATTCTACATTGATATTTTGAGATGTAGGATTAGGGAAAACTTTTACAGATTGTCTGAATTGTGGGTCTGTAGCAGTAATAGCACAAACGCTCTTACTAAGTATAGTAATATTTATTCCTGCGTTTAGCGTACTTTGTGTCGTTATTTCTGCGCAAGTATTCTGCGCTGTAATAGCTGCTTTGGTCGCATCAATAGTTGTTCCTATACGTGAAGAAAGATAGCTACTAATTGTTTGCGGATTAGCTTTCTTATAAGAAATCCCTGCAATAGTATAAACTCCTTCTGTAAGGCTTGTAAAATCAAAAATACCTGTTGCACTAAATTGGAATATATTACCATTTTTTGTAAGGAGGTAATTATAATCATAATCTGAAGCAACAGCAGGGAACAAAAATACTGTTTGTACCTTATCAAAAGCACCAATAGCAAGTATTTCTCCTTCACAAAGTTTGACTGATGCAACAGGGAAATTAGTAGGTAATTTGATTTTCCCACTTACAGGACTACAAAAGTTCGTACAATAAGCAACACTTCTTATTGTTATTTCTGTTTCTAAATTATAAGTGCTGTTATTCTTTCCTAATGACGCACAAATAGTATTGGCTCCAATCTCCGCTTGAATAGTGCTTATAGGGCTTCCTGTGCGTGCAGTAAGGTAGGCAGTCATAGTTTGAAGATTTGTATTTTTGTAAGAAATCCCTATAACAGTATAAAAACCTTCTCCAAGAGTTGCAAAATTAAATAGCCCAGTTGTATTAAATTGGAATAAATTACCATTTTTGGCAAGCAGATAACCATAATCATAAAGTGCTACTGGAGGCGTAGAAATAGTAAATATTTTACCAAAAGTACCAATAGTTGCTACATTTCCTAAACAAAATTCTGCAGGAGAAGCAAACCCGCTAGGCAATACAATTTTTGAATTTCCTGCTGCACAGCCACCAGGGTTAAATTGTGGTGGAACAGTTGTATCTTCAACACCATCACCCCTAACATTAGGGTCACCTTGACTAGCATTAAGTCCCAAACCACGTTTAGAGAACGCTATCCAGATAATATCGTGATTAGCACCCCCAAAAAGCTGGGTATCAGCAGCAAGCAAAGCATCTCTACCATCTACAAAACCTGGTCCGCAAGGTTGTAGTTTCAAGGCTAAAAGCACTAATTGAATAGTTTTATTATTTCCTCCGTTACCATTTTGCAAATCATTATCAAAACCATATCTGCCTATCATACCCCAATTTACCTCCCAAAGCATTGTACACCAAATAAAACCAATACCGTGAGGTTGGCTAATAGCTGGATTTGCTACACCAGAATACGTATAAGGATTGATAGCCATATTTGTTGTATAAGGTGCAGGACGTATGCCACCACCTGTTGTAGGCTGATAAGTTGCATAAGTACCTATCCCACGAGGAGTTGCGCCTGTGTGAGAAGGCAACATCGTCATCATCAAACCAAAAAAATCACTCCAACCTTCACCCATTTGTTCAGCATTTTGCAAACAACCAGAGTTAGCGGGTCCACCTGTTAGGCGTGTAGAAATACCGTGACCATATTCGTGTGCCACAATACCACTATCAAAAGAAGAATCACGTTTTGGAGTTGCACCTACTGGAGTTACAGACCTAAAAGTAGCTGAAACTACATTTGGAACAGCAAGCGAGTTTTTCAAAATAAGCCCATCTGCTTGGCTTACCATAACAATAGGAATGGTAATAGTGGGGTCAGTACCAGACATACCTGCAGGAGCGCCAGCAACATTATTCACAATAATCACCCCAATAGCACCTGCATTTTGTGCATTTTTTGCTTTTAATACAAATGTACCAAGTCCTGGGCTGGCTGCAGGTGAACCTCTATCAATAAGAGCTATTTTTCCAGTCAAAGAACCAGCAGGAGAAGCAACACAACCCAAAGTAGGGTCGGCACTACCATCATTCATTAGTTGTATGTTACCTGTAATGTTTGTAGTAGCCGTTATTTGCAAGCCAAAAGTTGTAGAAGGTGTGGAAAGGTAACCTCCTGCTATTGCCGCTGGTGAGTTTACAGTCAAAAGATTAGTAGGTGAGCCATCATTCCAAATATACATTTGCATACGTGGGCTACTACCATCAGGAGGTGTACTAAAATTAGCATTATTTGTACCACTACCATCTTGTGTTTCTGCATTTACAGCATCATTTCCTAAGCCACCACGCCCATAATTATTTGTCTGAAAGTTTCCACTTACATCATCAAAACCATAACGGTAGTAGAAGTCGTGTACTTTATTATTCCAATAAAATAAGTTTGTAACAGATGCTGGTACGTAAGTATCTGGCTCTTGTGTTGTTGGGAAAGGAAAATCAAAATTAAGTGTAGCACCACCATCAGGGCTAGAACCTGGGTCAGGAACATTTGCTGTAGCATCTGCATCACGGTAAGCATAAACATTATTTCCTCTTGTAATGGTAAACTCTGCACCTATTACACCATTAGTATCGTGCCAGCCAAAAGGAGAGGCAGGAAGGCTTTCTGGGTCTTGCACAATAGAGCGTGCGCCATAAGAAGGTGCTTCTATAGGCAAAGGGAAAATATTATACTGGTTTCCGCCTACACGAGGAATAGTGCTTGGAATTACGTTTAAAGTAGGTTTTTTAGCAATATTTTTAGCAAAAACTCTATCTTCTGGGCAAGCGGTAATTTTTTCTACCAAAGTGCTAGGCGTGTGTACGTGTTTGTCTTCACAATTATCATTATTTTGATTGTTTTTTTCGTGCAAACCAAAGTTACAATGCGTAACCCAATTAGCTTTATTTACAATTTGTCCTGATTGTGCATCTACAAGCAAATCCCACCAATTATCACCAGAATTTTCATAGATAGACAAATTCCAAACGGAAACAAGTTCATTTTTAGCATTAAGATAATACATTTCTTTCACAGGAATTGGCTCTTGCGAAATACCTGCTTTGCTAAATTTCGTTACATTTATCCCTTTTGCATTAGCAGAATTACTAGAAGTAAGCGGCTCTGTAATTTTCAGGTTTAATCCTGTTGCGGCAGCACGTATAGCACTTTCAGCAGACATACCAGATGCAGCAGAACGCACAGAATAATCTTTTTTTGGTGTGCCAGCCATGTGCAGAACTTTGTTATTTTTGATAGAAAAATTAACATTTACGTTAAAAATTTCTTTTCCAGCGTGCATTTGGCGCAAATAAAGGAACGTAGTTTGCGTGTTTTTGTCGTAAATTTGGTCTGTTATGAGCCATTGTGCAGATGTAAACGACACGTTTTTTGTCTGCTTGATGTAATCTACAGACATTTGTCGCAAATCTGTTTGTGCTTTTAAGAGGCTCGTGAGCATCATAAAGCATAAAATTAAAGATATTTTTTTCATTAGATTGGAATAAAAGTGGATATATTTTGTTGATTTTTTTAATAAGCTAAGTCAAGTTGCAAATATAGTTTATTTTACAAAAAAAAACAAGTACAAAATATAATTTTGTACTTGCCTTCATTAACAGAATATTAAGATAAAAGTTTATTTTAATTGTGAATTGTGTTACGCAGTTAAATTTTTGATAAGGTCTGTACCGTAGTGCAACGGAGGTCAGACCGTTCAAAAGTTTAACAAGGGCTTTTTTGAGAGAATGCTTTTTTACCATTAAATCCCATTTTGTTTATTCAATTTAGATAAAACGGTCTGACCTCCGTTTCACTATGGTACAGACCTGTTTTATCTAAATTGAAAAAAGTATACATAACATCAATTATGAATAGAAATTGTATTTTAATTCACAATTCATAATTAATAAACGTGTTGCCCACCATTGATAGCATAATTAGCACCAGTGATAAAACTAGCTTCTTTACTTGCCAAAAACGACACCAAATGTGCTATTTCCTCTGTTCCACCCAACCTTCCAACAGGGATTTGTGCGACAATAGCATTTCTTACGTCTTCACGCACCGCCATAACCATATCTGTACCAATATAACCAGGTGAGATAGTATTTACCGTAATTCCTTTGCTTGCCACTTCCATAGCAAGAGTTTTAGTAAAACCGTGCATACCAGCTTTTGCAGCAGAATAATTTGCTTGCCCAAACTGTCCACGTTGCCCATTTACAGAAGAAATATTGATAATTCTCCCAAAACTACGTTCTCTCATTCCATCAATGACGTTGCGAGTGCAATTAAAAACACTGTACAAGTTGGCGTGAAGCACCTCGTCCCACTCTTGGAAAGTCATTTTGTGAAATGGGCGGTCTCTTGTAATACCTGCATTATTAACAAGTACATCAACATTACCAAATCTAGTTTCAATGTCTTTCATCATTGCAGCAGTTTCTTCAAAATTACTCACATCAGCCTTTGCCATATCAAAAACAAATCCCTGTTCTTTCATTTCTACAGCCCATTGGTCTGCTTTTTCTTGGTTACGGTAGTGCGCAATGACGTGATAACCATCTTTTTGAAGTCTTTGGCACATTGCCGACCCCAGCCCGCCTGTAGCTCCCGTAACGAGTGCAATCAATTTTTTGTCCATAAAAGTGTTGGTTTTAGAGTTGGTTTTAGTTTATTTAGAGATATTTCTTTTGAGAATTAAAAAATATTAACGGTTAAATCTAAAACAAAAATTGTAATAAACCAAGAAAAATTATCATTTTTTTGGTATTTCATAATTTAAACTCTACAAAAAAGCCTTTCCAAAGTTTGGAAAGGCTTTTTTGTTTTGGAATAAATCATATTAGAAATGCTTAGAAATACACTTGTGTTGTCAGAAGTGCTTAAATACATTGTTTGACGTGGTTTGGTGTCAGATAGAAAAATCTGACACCACAGGAAAAAACCTGACACCACAGGAAAAACCACTTGACAACACAGCAATTTTTACTCCCAAGAGTTTGTTATTTCGCATTCTACTACTTTGGCTGTGCCATTTGGTAGATGCTCAATAACAAATATCTTATCAAAACTATGAAGATATTTCACAGTTTGCATATCACCATAGGTACGAGCACTAACCCATGGATTTACCCCGTGTGTATAATCATAGTCAATAGCAGGTTGCATATCCGTATCTAGCTGTGCTGCTGTGCGTGCCGTTGGATATAAACTAGCTATTTGTGAAATATTGATGGTTTGAACAATTGCCCCTTGCTTGGGTTCTAATTTTAAGTCAGTACCATAGTACAATGGATACGCAATATAATACCCCCCATCTATTCTTTTAATAACTGTGCATCCATACATACAGGGATTAGTAATATCATTTCCAACGTATTTATAGACATTTTTGACAACTAATGGCTCATTTGGGCTTATTACAAGATACAAATTTGTACCTTGATTTTGAGATTTTGCATTTATTCCTATCAATAGAAATAAAGCAATTATAAGATATTTTTTCATGTTATTATTTTTTAATTATCTACAAGGATTTTCGTTTTTTCTTGATGCTTTCATAGCTTTGGCAATTTTTTCTCTATTATCACGCATATTTGGGTCACTATATCCAAGGCTATTATATTGCCTTCCACGATATCTATCCGTTTTATGCAATCCTTCCCAAGCAAGTGCTTCATATTCTGCTTGTGTGCTACGGTTGCCGTCAAACTCCCTGATAATAGCCACAAGGTCATTAAACCAAAAGGTAGCTATATACTCGTGTTGAGCTCTCGGTAAATCACATATTCGTACTACTGTGCCATTAGAGAGCGTTTGATTCTCTTGGTACGCCCGCATTAAAGAATCAAAAACAGGCAATTGGCTTGGAAATTGAAGTCCTTGAAGTGCAGCATCAGTCCCACCAGCATTATGAATTAAGGCATTAAACCTTGCGTGCATCATCTCGTGAGCTAATGTCCTTGCTATTCCTAAAGGAGAATGTCCATTGGTTTGCAGTGTTGGGCTTATCTGAATAACTGTTTGCGGATTTGGTGGCGGTGTTGTTGAACCATTGGTATTTGGTTCAGCAAATGGTGCTACTTTTATCACAAGTGTCAAGCCAAGATTCGTACCAAACATATTTAAAAGGTCTTTTATATTTTGTTGTTGTATCAGACTTTCGTACACACAATTTATTTTGGCATTAGCAGCATTACGCATAGTTTTGTCTTTTGTTACTCCTGGCGGCGGTGGTGATATTATATTTCCGTTTGCATCATAGGTATAAACATCAGAAGGAAATGACTGCCCAGGGTCTACCGTTGTTGGTGGGTCTATCCAACCTATATCAGATATCCAAATCATTCCTGGGTGTGGCATTGGAGGGGGTGGTGGTGGCGTGAATGGTATAACAACAGGTGGTGGGTTATACTGTCCATTACCTCCTCCACCACCTATTGTTCCTGTATTACCAGTTGTCCCACTTGGATTATTACTGGGTGTATAACCAGGTCCAGTAGGTCCACGTGGTACGTAAGGTGCATGTATATAAGGAGGATTAGTGTTTCCACTTGTATTACTAGGTACTGCTATAACTGGACAAGGACGACAAGAA
>JANYGM010000056.1 GCA_025362415.1 bacterium | reverse complement strand
TGCTTTTTTGCACGCTGATAACACGGATTAGGCAGATAAAAGCGGATAAAACTATCCGTGAAAATCAGTAAAATCAGTGTTATCTGTGTGCTTTTTTGCACGCTGATGACACAGATTAGGCGGATAAAAACGGATAAAACTATCCGTGAAAATCAGTAAAATCCGTGTTATCTGTGTGCTTTTTTGCACGCTGATAACACGGATTAGGCAGATAAAAGCGGATAAAACTATCCGTGAAAATCAGTAAAATCAGTGTTATCTGTGTGCTTTTTTGCACGCTGATGACACAGATTAGGCGGATAAAAGCGGATAAACACTAGACAAAATTACCAATGGCACTATTACACGAAGGAATAACAGACAAAGTAATCAATATTTTTTATCAAGTTTACAATGAGCTTGGTTTTGGTTTTTTAGAAAGAGTTTATCAAAATGCAATGTATTTTGAGTTAAAGGCGAGTGGTTTTAATTGTGAAACAGAGAAATCCATAAAAGTCTATTATAAAAATCTTGTGGTAGGCGAGTACCGTGCAGACATAATCATAGAAAATAAAGTAATCTTGGAACTAAAAGCTAGCCAACAATTAGTTTATGAAAATGAACTACAACTTATCAATTACCTTAAAGCTACTGATATAGAAGTGGGATTACTATTAAATTTTGGGCAAAAACCTGAATTTAAACGAAAAATTTTTACAAACAATAATAAAACAATACCCAACAATACTAATTCAATTATTTGAGCGTTAATGAATTTACTAAACACAATTTTATACCTAAAAAAATGAACAAAAACCTCTTTTTAGCCTTTTTTTGCCTTGTAAGTAGTGTTGCATTTGCACAAAAACAAAATAAATCTTATCAATACTCTACAGACCTTACAGGGCTGAAAGATGATAAACTTTTTGTAGAACTTATTACCCCAAAAGTAAAAACAGATGAAATAGAATTTCAAATGCCCAAAATGGTGCCTGGAACGTATGCTATCTATGATTTTGGACGACTATTGTCTGATTTTAAGGCGTTTGACCAAAAAGGAAATCCGCTTACAGTCGCAAGGCTTGACAGCAACCGTTGGAAAATTAAAAATGCAAAAAAACTCTTCAAAATTTCCTATAATGTAGAAGATTCTTTTGATAGCAAACTTCCTAATATGATGTTTGAGCCTGCAGGCACTAATTTTGAACCAAATGAAAACTTTGTTCTGAACACGTTTGGCGTTTTTGGTTACCTAGAAAATATGAAAGAAATGCCTTTTGATATCAATATCAAACGTCCTGCAAATATGTATGGTGCAACGGCACTTGTCAATAAAAATGCAAATGCAGGCAAAGAAAATACTGATAAATTCGTAACAAAAAACTACTTCAATTTGTCGGATATGCCTATTATGTATGCAAAACCCGACACAACTAATTTGATGCTTGGCGGTGCAGAAATACAAGTTTCTGTTTATTCTCCTGATAAAAAAGTTACTTCTAAAGAAATAATGAATGAGCTAAAACCAATATTTTTGGCACAAAAAGATTATTTGGGTGGCAAACTTCCTGTCAAAAAATATGCAGTAATTGTTTATCTCACAAAAAAAATAGGGCAATCTGGCTCAATAGGAGCATTAGAACATTCTTATTCTACGGTACTTTATCTGCTTGATGGCAATTTGAAAGGTCTTTCTCAAACGCTCAAAGATGTGGTTGCTCACGAGTTTTTCCATATTGTAACGCCTCTAAATATTCATTCTGAAGAGATTGGCAATTATGATTTTATCAATGCAAAAATGTCTAAACATCTTTGGATGTACGAAGGTTGCACAGAATACGCTGCACAGCACGTACAAGTAAAACACGGTTTGATGCCTACAAATGACTTTTTAAAAGTAATAGTGGACAAAATGCGTGGTAGCGACAGACACAAAAGCGACATTTCTTTTACTGATATGAGCCTTTGTTGTTTGGACAAATGCAAAGATGAATACGGAAATGTTTACCAAAAAGGCGCACTTATAGGAATGTTATTAGATATAAAATTACGTCAGCTTTCAAAAGGAACTTATGGTACACAAGAACTTATGAACGACCTTGCTAAAAAATATGGCAAAGACAAATCTTTTAAAGATGAAGCTCTTTTTGATGAGATAACTAAAGTTTCTAAGTTTCCAGAAATTCGTATGTTCTTTAAAGATTATGTAGAAGGTACAAAGGCACTTCCTTACAAAGAATATTTGGCTCTTGTAGGTATGGATTATCAGGAGAAAACTATGTCAAAACAAAATTTACGTGGTATTGGGCGTGGAAGTGTGCAACCTCACGGAGAAGGACGTATGGCAATTACTGATGAAACAAAACTTGATGATTTTGGAAAATCAATAGGGTTCAAAAATGGTGATATTATCATCAAATGGAATGGTACAGATTTCGTAAATGCGGGCATACAAGAAGCTATGGGTGCATTTATGACTGCAAAAGAAAATTCAGATGTTACTATTGCAGTTTTGCGTACTAATGAGCGTGGAGAAAAATCTGAAGTATTTTTGAAAGGAAAAGTAATGACAAAAGAAAGAGAAATAAAACATGGTGTAACACTTATGACCAACGCCACAGCAGAACAACTAGCTATGCGCAAAGCGTGGATAAATAAGTAGTTATGAGGTGTGAGGTATTTTCAATAAAAAAGTCCTTCAATTTAATTATTGAAGGACTTTTTTGGTAGTGCTATACTTTTAATATTTATAAATATCTATATAAAATCTGCCGTTGTTTGTGCAACCATTTGAAAAACATTACAAGTATAGCACTATCCGACATTTGATTATAAAGCATATAATTCTTCTAATTTTTTGATATAAGTTTCTATTCCAAAATCTTTTTTAACATCTTCAAAACCATTTTTTACCAAATTTTCTCTAAGATTTTTGTCTGTTAAAAGTCTTATCATTGCTTCATAAATAGCATTTTTGTCTTCATAAGGCACAACTAGGGCATTTTTTTCGTGTTTGATAAAATTATTAGCAATGCCTGAAATAGTGAAAATACAGGGTACTTTGGAAATCAGAGCTTCTATGTAAGTTTGCCCAAACGCTTCTGCGTGTGCGTTGATGGGTGTATGTATGTGTATATCAAAAAGTTGATAAAGAGCTACAATATCATTTTCAAACGGAATTTCGGTGTAATTTTCTGTTGGAATATCTTGGAGTAGTTTTTTTATTTCATTTTGATAATCTCCTTTTGCGTTGGCAAGTATCAAATGTGCATTTTTATGTGTTTTAAGCAATTTTTTGAAGGCAGGAATAATATATTGAACACCTTTCCAAGCAGTATAACGAGAAATAACCCCAATAACAGGGGTATTATTTAGCGGATTATATTTAGTTTGAAGTGTTTTGATGCGGTTTTCATTATCTTTATTTTTAATATTTTCAAATTCTTCAAGTTTAAATCCGTGATGAATAATGGTTACTTTTTCTGGTCTGACTTTTTCCCAATCAACCAAAATATCACGTACATTGCTAGTAATGGCTATAATACTCGTGGATAAGAAATTTATAAATTTATCATAATAAACCGCTCTTGGGAAATATTCGTGGTGAAAAGAACTATGATGACGTGTGTGAATACGTTTTTTGATACTAAGTGTTTTGGCAACAAAAAGTCCTATCAAACAAGCATCAAACAAATGTGTATGTACGACTTGCGTTTTGAGTATTTTGAGTAACTTTCTAACTTTCCAAAAAGCACTAAAAATACTTTTTTTACCGTGATATTCCACAAAAAAAACAGGTATTTGATGCTCTTTTAGATATTTTTCCAAATGACAATTAGCCTTATTATTCAATAAAATAAAAGACAAATTAAATTTATTTTTGTTGATTTCATCTGCTATCCATTCAAACGCAATGGCTTTATCAATATTTGAAATAATATAAGTAATGTTTGTTTTCAAGTTGTTGTTTGGTTATTTTGTTCTTTTTTTTGATTTTACTGAAATTAGATAAGGACATTGTTAATTTGTTATTTTTTTCGTAATCCTTGATAAATCAAAGGGCTATAAAAACAATCATACTGTATACAAAATACACTTAATTTTCTATAAATATACTGCCCCGCTGGGGCTGAATACAATTTATCAATGTCGTTATCTAAATATCCCACAAATATAAATGTTTGTTTTGGAAAATTACGCTTAAATAACTAAATTTGCATAAATTATATAGTTTTCTAAATCATCTATGAATAATATTTTTTTTTCTATTGTAGTGCCTACTTACAATAGAGCCAATCTTTTGCCAAAAACATTAGCTACCTTACTAGCACAATCTTATAAAAACTATGAGATTATTGTTGTTGATGATGGCAGTACCGACAATACGGCACAAATAATGCAGGAATGGGTGGCAAAAGGCGTTATTTATCACCAAAAAAGCAATGAAGAACGTGCCGTAGCACGTAATACAGGCGCAAAAATGGCAAAAGGGGATTATATAAATTTCTTTGATTCTGATGATTTGGCTTACCCCAATCATTTGCAAACGGCATATAATTTTATTCAAAGGAATGAAAATGTAGAAGTTTTCCATTTGGGCTATGATTTTAAAAACCCAGAAGGAGTGTTGGATAGAAAAATGGATAATTTTAGTGGAAATACACTTAATGAGCAACTTATTGAAGGAAATATTTTGAGTTGTAATGGTGTTTTTCTTAGAAAAGATATTATTTTAAAACATAATTTTGTAGAAGATAGGATACTTGCGGCATCAGAAGATTATGAATTGTGGCTACGCTTGGCGGCTCTGTACCCAATAAAATATGATAATACTATTACTTCTACCGTTATTGACCACGAAGGACGTAGTGTTCTGAATATCAACAAAGAAAAACTTATAGCACGTTTAGATGCGTTTATAATGTATCTATTTGCAGATAGCAATTCTAACAAAAAATATGTAAAGTATAAAAATTTTTTGCAATCAGAGTGTTATACTTATATTTCTCTGCATCTTGCGCTCACTAAAAAACATAGATTAGATGTAGTCAAATATATGTTTAAGGCTTTTTTTGTGCGTCCTGCGGTTGTGGTGCGCCGTAGATTTTGGGCAAGCCTAAAACATTTAATATAAAAATAAAAACAGAAATACTTAATCAAATTTATGAAGAAAATTTTGATAACTGGTGGTGCAGGCAATGTTGGTGGAGCTTTAGCGAAAAAATTAGTAGAAAACAAAGAAAATTTTGTGGTGATTGTGGATAATCTCATAACGGGTAGCACACAAAAACTCCCTTCTGAAAGCCAACAAAATTGGAAATTTATTAAGGCTGATGCCAATGAATACCAAGAAATAATGGCAATTATGCTTGCTTATCAGTTTGATTATGTGTTTCATTATGCGGCACTTGTAGGTGTGCAAAGAACACTAAATAACCCTGTAAAAGTGCTTCAAGACATAGAAGGTATCAAAAATGTGCTTAATCTAGCTAAAAATACAGGGGTAAAACGTGTTTTTTATTCTTCTTCTTCCGAAGTTTATGGGGAGCCAGTAGAATTTCCTCAAAATGAGCATACTACACCACTAAATTCACGTTTGCCGTATGCCATTGTAAAAAATGTTGGAGAAGCATTTTTTAAGTCTTACCAAAAAGAATTTGGTTTAGATTTTACCATTTTTAGGTTTTTTAATACCTATGGAACGCATCAAAGTGCGGATTTTGTGATGGCAAAATTTATCCAAAATGCCCTTAAAAATGAAAACATCACTATTTATGGTGATGGAAGTCAGACACGCACTTTTTGTTATATTGATGATAATATTGAAACAACACTAAAAATACTGAACGAAAATTTGCTCATCAATGAAGTAATCAATATTGGAAATGATGACGAAATTTCTGTGTTAGAACTTGCAAAAAAAATTATTCAACTGACAAAATCTAGCTCAAAAATTATTCATTTGCCACCACTTCCAGAAGGAGATATGACTAGAAGAAAGCCTGATATTACGCAAATGCGCAATGTTATTAAAAAAGAATTGATAAGTACAGAGGAGGGAATACTCAAAATGATTGATTTTTTGAAATAACCTTTATATGCCACAGATGAATACATTGTTGCATCTGTGGCATATATACCTATTTTAGGAAAGCACACCAAAAGATTTTTTATCTTTTTTTACTAATCTAAAAAACCTGATAGTCAGCAAGATAGCAGAAACTGCAAGCCCAACAAGTAAGCCAATCCAAATGCCTGTTCCTTCCATTTTTAGCTCAAAAGCCAAGAAATAACCCAAAGGAATAGCTATCACCCAATAAGCTATCATTGTGATTGTGGTTGGCACAAATGTATCTGCCATACCTCGCAATGCCCCCAAAGCAGTAACTTGTATGCCATCAAAAAGTTGGAAAAATCCTGCAATCATTAGCATAATCATTGCATATTTCATTACTTCTACGTTTTCTGTGGACATTTTCACAAGTGGTGCAGGAAAAACCAAGAAAATCATACAAAAAACAAGCATTGTTCCTCCAGAAAGAAGTAACGCAGAAAGTCCAGCCTTAAAAACGCCTTCTCTGTTGCGTTGCCCCATACTTTGCCCTACACGTATGGCACACGCAATAGAAATACCTGATACAAACATATAAGTTGTAGAGGCAAGTTTTATAGCTACCTGATGTGCCGCTTGCTGATTTGTACTGATTTGACCTATCAAAATACTTGCAGCAGCAAAGGCGGCAATCTCAAAAAAGAATGCCAGACCAACAGGAAAGCCACTTTTTGAAATATTTGTTAATGTTTCTTTGTAGAGAGATATATCAAATTTTGCTTTGATATATTCTTTAAATAATGACGTTTTGAAGATATAAATTAGCATCACCGCAACCATAAAATAACGTGAGATAACGGTTGCAATAGCTGCGCCTTTTATCTCTAAAACAGGAAAACCCCAATTACCAAAAATTAGTAAATAATTGAGAAAAACATTTAAAAAAAGTGCAAAAACAGTTGCCTGCATAGCTATTTTAGTAAACTCCAAACCATCTGTAAACTGCCTTAAACCTACAAAAAGCATTAAGGGTGGCAAAGCAAAAAGCACAATCCAAAGATAATCTTTTGCAAGTGGTGTTACGTCTGGTTGTTGTCTAAAAAACTCAAAATTTTCTGTTGCAAAAATTAGTAAAACTGCTAAAATAGCCGTCATTATAAAAGAGAAAATAATGCCACTACGCAACCACAAGTTACATTTTCCAAAATCTTTTTCTTCATTTGCTTTTGCAATAGCAGGGGAAAGCATAGAAAGCGCACCAATTCCAATAACGACAATAGCAAAATAAACATCATTTGCAGCACCTGCAGCCGCCATTTGTGCAGGACTACGGTCAGCAGGAAGCCACCCAAGCATCAAAATATCTGCTACTCCCATCAAAACTACCCCCAACTGCCCAATAATAATGGGTGTGCTTAGGGAAATGGTTTGTAAGAAATCACTTTTATAATCCTTAAAAAAGTTGTTAAGATAGGTTTTCATTAAAATAAGAAAAATAGTTTGGTTTATTCAAACCAAAAACACAGAAAGGCATTAAAAAATGCTAATTTCTGTGTTTTTAGAAATTTCTAAGAAGATTTTAGAAAAAATTATTTATCACTCGTTTTGAAATCTACGTTTTCTAGCATTAAGATATTAGTAGAATTTGTTTTAAGATTTACAACTTTTTTGTTATAAATACGCAAAATCTCATCATAATAAAGTACAATTACGGGTGCTTCTTGCATCACAAAGTTATCCATCTCGTTATAGACTTCATATAATTTGAAATGGTCTTCACTGTGTTCGTCTGTTTCTTGTGCTTTATCATACAATGCATCATACTCTTTGCTGATAAAGTTAGTTTTATTTATGCCAGCAGGAGAAAGATTTTTGCTATAAAACATAGCCAAATAGTTTTCAGCATCAGCATAATCACCTAACCACGAGCCTCTGAAAAGATTTACTTTTCCATTATCCACTTGGTCTTTATGTGCCGCAAATTGAGAGAAAGTAATTTTAACTTTCACGCCAATAGTTTCCCATTGTTTCTTAACGTATTCTGCAATATCTTTATCACTTGTATAAGTGCTAAGAGTGAGTTCTGGTACATCTTTTCCATTAGGAAAACCTGCTTCTTTAAGTAGCTCACGAGCTTTTTCTACATTATAAGTGTAACCTTTGACACGAGCCGTATCATAAGAAGGCAAGGCTTTTGGTGTAATCCCAGAAGTGCCTGGCGTTCCTAGTCCGTTACGCAAAGAAGCAACCATTTCCTCACGGTTGATAGCATAGCTAAGTGCTTGTCTAAACTTTTTATTTAGGAAAGGGTGATTTTTATCTTTGCTGTAATTATCTGGATTAAGTTGAAAACCAATGTATTCAGTATTCATATAATCAATTTTATCAATATTGAAT
>JANYGM010000055.1 GCA_025362415.1 bacterium | reverse complement strand
ATCCGTGATTTTTATAGTTGCATTTTGAGGTAAACACTCTATTCCTATTGTGCCAGAAAAATCAGGTGTAACAGGATTTGGGAAAACACAAACCTTGTCAGGCGCACCACCAGCAGCATTTTCAAGGGTATTTTCGTCTATATTAGAGGCATCATTGCGGTAAGAAATAATGCCTTTGTCTGTTGCAAAAAACACTTCTCCATTACTTTGATTGATACTTATTGATAAAATCTTATTTGAAAGCAAAGGAGAATTAACGAAAGTAAAATTTTTAATAATTTTTGAGCCGTCAGCACTCACCAAAAACACGCCATTCTCTGTTCCTAGCCACTTTCTATTACCTCCATCAACCGCAATGGCTGTGATACGTTCTGCCAAAAGCAGCCTTTTACCTGCCAAAATAGGAAAACCAATAGGCGTTGGATTGGTGAAAATTCTACTACTCAAATCAAAAATACTAAACACTCCCTTATCAGTTCCAAGCCATAAAACACCTTCTTTGTCTTCTGCCATAGACAAAATATTATTAGAAAAACGGGCTTCTTGTGCTGTTGGGAGTATCAAACGAGGCAAATTCCTCTTAGTATTATCATAAACCCACAAACCGTTATTATCTTGTCTAACAATTTGAAAATTAGTTGTGGTAGTAATTAGGCTTTCTGGGGTTGTGGGCGCATTTTCACTTGTCCACGTACCAGCGTTACTGCCTGCAATACGTGTGCGTATATGTAGAGAATTTGTAGCATTATATTCTGAAAAAAACATATTTCCTTTGTTGTCAATGGAAATATCCGTAATGTTTGCTGCAACACCAAAAGTTTGTCCACTTTCATTTAAACGTGAAAAATCTGTGTTTGGAGCATTTTCTCCAGCATTTTGAACAATCACGCCACTACCAAAAGTGGCAAAATAATATTTATTTTCAAAAGAATTGTAACAAACAGAAGAAATATTATTCACAGAAATATTATTGATATTTGGTTGGAAATTTTTCCAAATCCCATTATCAAAAACACTTAAATTGCCTTCACGCATCAAAGAAACGCCATTTTTTTGCCCACCTGCCAACGCAAACATTTTATTATTAGTATTTATATAATTTAGATTAAAAGTATTATTGGTAGAAAGTCCCGCAGGAATATAAGCCTTAAAAGTACCTTCTGTATTGCTCAAAAGCCCTTTTTTGCTATCAGCTAACCAAATTTTATTATTTTCATCAAACAAAATATTTTTTGGATTGGTGATAAGTACATCAGAAATGGTATTTAACAAACTATTTTCATCAAAAACATAAATTTTATTGAATACAGATATATATACTTTATTTTGATTGTTTTGTGTTATATTTTGAATATTGAAAAAGTTAGTTTCTGCAACGCCAGCCACAATTTGCCATAATCCACCCACATATTTATACAGTCCAGTATTGGGTAAAATAGTGGCTACACTTGCATAAATGACGTTTCCAATGCTTGCAATATGCGTAACAGGTGCATTACTTGCAATTCCGTCAGAATCACCAAAAATGCGCCAATTATTAAAATCTTGTAGATTTTTGGTAATATCACCAGAAAAAACGCCTTGTGAAGTTGCCAAAAACAGTTTCTTAATTCCTCCTTCTTGAAAAAAGCACGCTTGAAAAACCTTCAAATCAGTTCCATTTTCGCCTATTCTTATATAAGTTTCTTTTATTTCTTTGCGCAAAATATCCAAAACCAACACCCCAAAATCAGCAGAAAAATAAGCCAAATTTCCATCTAACAAAATATGATTAAACTTCTTGCTTCCAATAATATTAGTATTCAAAACGCTACGAATGTTGGTAATCACATCATTTTTCAAAAAATCAATATTCCCACTTTTATAGCCAATAATCAGCGTTTGGGAACTGCTATGATAGGAAATAGCCGTTATTTCATTTTCAGAAAGTCCGTTGAGGCGTGAAAGTTCGTTGATACTATTATCCTCTTTATCAATATAAAAAAAGCCATTTTCACTTGCGCAATAAATCCTTTTTGGCGTTTGCGCTACACTATGGGCATTTGTGTAGGCTGCGTGGGTACGCCACGTGTTCATAGGAATATTTTTTTGAGCAAATATTTCAAACACATTTAGAAGATTTATTAGCAAGGAAACAAAAAGATATTTTGACATTTTAAATGATGAATTGTGAATGGTGAGTTGTGAATTAAATACGAAATAAACTGATTTTAAAACACAATAAAAAGCTATTTCTAGCGTTTTTAGGTAGAAATAAGAAAAACAAAATTAGTTAAATTTAGTCAAAAAAAGAATTTTAACATTTATTTTGTAAGATTTTGTAAGAATTTTCAATATTTTGATAGGATTTATTTTTAGTTTTTTCTATATTTCACCAAAATTAACGTAATCTTAAACAATTTTAATCATACAATTATGGAAAATAAAGGAATGATGCACAACCTAAAAATAATAGGAATTTGCATTGGCGGTATTGTAGGCTTTGTTTTTTTGGCAAAAATCATTAGTTCACTATTTTATTTTGGGCTTTTGGCAGTTGGTGGCTATTTAGTTTATGATATTTTTTTCACAGGAGATAAAAATAAAAAAGTATAAGTAATTGTGAATGTTTAATTTTGCTACCGTACACTGTTTTAAAAAGAATTGTGGTCTGTACCGTAATGCAATGAAGGTCTGACCATAATTCTTTTTAAAACGAACTTACTCTTTGTTATTAGTGGTCAGACCTCCGTTCCACTACGGTACAGACCACTA
>JANYGM010000032.1 GCA_025362415.1 bacterium | reverse complement strand
CCTGCAATATTGGTAGCTCCGTTTACGTTAAGGCTACTGAAAGCATTAAGTGTACCTCCGCTATTGATAGTAAGCTGTGTTATTATTGGTGATACTATTGAGTTAAGCGTTACAGTATGACTAATAAAAACTCTTGCCAATGGATTTGTTGAAGGATTACATAAGCAATCAGCTCCACCAGAGGTATTAGACCAATTAGTAGCGGTACCTGTAGGAGCAGTCCAATTGGCGTTTGCAATAGAATAATAATCATTTCCTGCAAGAGGTGTGAAAACAGCGTATGATTGAGTTGATGAGTTTATTTCTGGATTAGTTGTAGCAAAAATATCAAAAGGAGTGGAGGGGGTATTGGTTACGACTGATGTCCAAGCTCCTCCATTACTTTTATAAATGGTAGAGGTAGCACCTGCACCACTAACACCTTGTAGTTCTACTACACTATTCATAGTAGTAGTAGGGCTGATTGTCCACATACCACTAGCACTAGAGAAACCAGATAAAACAGTAGGAGTAAGTATTGAATTATATTTTACATTTGTTTGAGCAATAAGCCCAGCAGGCAAGCGTACATTTCGTTTTTGCGTAGCATCCCCTACAGGAAAATTGTACTGCCCACCCCCCACTAGTAATCTTGACAATGCACCAGCACCAGCATTTGTATCTATCCAACCTGGTCCAGTTAGATTTGCTTCTGTCCCTGCATAAACAAGGCTAGTCCCTCTTAATACAAGCCTTCCAGCGGTAAGCGTAAGTGCGTTATTAACTCCAATGGGAGCACCAGAAACGGGTAATGTTACAGTAAATGGTGCAGTTCCTGTTTTATTAATGATAAGATTTTGAAAAGCGGGCAGTGTTGTTCCTGAAATATCTTGGTTGCCCAAAGTACCATTAAAATTAACAGTACTATTTGCTGCAGAAACGAATGTGCCATTATTGGCAAGATTTCCCCCAATATTAAATATACCTGTACCAGTATTAGTGATTGTGCCACTAGTATTAGTAATACTGTTGCTTACATTAAGAGTACCATTATTAGTAATTACGCCAGTACTAGTATTAATGATATCACCAGAAATACCAAATGTACCAGTATTAGTGATTGTACCATTATTAGTGATACTATTACCAACATTAAACGTACCACCATTTATGATTGTACTAGAACCAGTAATGGCATTAGCAAGAATAACTCCTGTATTACTATTAGTTAATGTTGCTCCAATGGTAAGGGTACCAAAAGTTATATTTGCAGCACCTGCCAAGGTAGCATTTGAAGTAATTATAACAGGCGTTCCAAAAGTCATAGTATTATTAGCACTAATAATTATAGGATTTGTACTCAAAGTAAGATTACCAGTACCCTGCAAATTAAAAATGCCAGAATTAGTAATATTCCCTTTAAAAACATAACTAGAAGTATTAGGACTAGATTGCGTAAAACTTCCACCAGGATTTACTATTACAAATCCATTAAAAGTATTTGTACCACCATTTTGCGTATCTCTAAAAGTGCTACTAACACCTGTATTTCCTATAACAGTCAAAGAGTTTGAACCTACATCAAAAATACCATTGTTAACAGATAAATCACCATCCAAGGTGCAAGTTGTACTACCCTGCAAATTTACTAAATCAGTAGTTCCTCCTCTATTAATATTGAGATGGTGAAAAGTAGTAGTAGGACTAACTAACTTTATATCTTGTACAACACCAGCGGCAGCATTAAAAGTAACAGTACTACCTGTACCAGCAAGAAAACTACCACTATTTTGAAAATTGCTTGGAGTGGTGGCACTTCCAATAGTTAAATTACCATTAGCAGCTATATTTAGTGTACCTCCAACACTGATAACCACTTGCTTTGCAGTAGCAGGGAATGATGCTTGAATAGTTATGTTATGATTATTCAATATAGTAAAAGTATCATCAGCACCAAGAGCAGGAGTAGAAGGTAACCAAGTAGTCGCTACATTCCAATTGCCACTTAATACATTAGAAACTCTAGCAGTTTGTGCCCAACTTGTTTCATTCATTCCTGTTATTAGCAAGCACACAAGGGCAAGCACACGCAAAACAGGTCTAAAATTGATACTCAAAGTAAAATTCTTCATAAAATTAAAAATAAAAGGTTTTTGTATTTAGGATTTATTACTCCACAAAATTAAACAAAAAAAAGCATACAAAAAATATTTTGTATGCTTTTTATACGAAAACAAAGAGAAAAGTAACCCTCTATTTTGCATTCATCTGTGGCAATAAAGTTTTTGTTTGCCACAGATACACAGATAAATACAAGATGAATACAAATTACAAAATATTTTTTTATTTTTTAGGTTCAATCAAATCCCAAAGATTACCATACAAATCCTCAAAAACTGCTACTATTCCGTGATTTTCGTTACTTTTCTCTCTAATAATTTTTATTTCATTATCAAGAAGATTTTTATAATCTCTATCAAAATTATCAGTATGCAAAAATAAGAAAACCCTGCCACCAGTTTGGTTACCAATTCTACTTTTTTGCTCTTCATTTGAGACTTTCGCTAATAACAAAGATGCGCCATTTGTGCCTTGTGGTCTTACCAAAACCCAGCGTTTATCTTCTGATAAAAGAGTATCTTCTATGAGTGTAAAATGCAGTTTTTGAGTATAAAAAGCTATTGCTTTGTCGTAGTCGTCCACCAGAATAGCAATATGTACTAAATTTTGGTTCATTTACCTATTATGTTTTTTTTATGTAACTGTTTAGGTTGTAAATAATGTATTGTAGATACGTCACCGCAGTGCGTATCCACGTAGAGTAATGTATTTATGCCAAACTAATTATTATGCTTTTGTTTACTTTCGTGTTGTTCTACGTGGATACGCAAGCGGTGCGTATCTACAAACCTAAACAGTTGCTTTTTTATTTTTTTATATTTGCGTCTGCAACAATACCAGTTTCAGTTTTTTTCTTAAAAAGCTTATATATAATCAGATAAATCAAAAGAACAGGTACTAAAATAATCAGCCAAACCATATAAAAACGCTCAAAACGGAATTTCCCACTAAACCACCCACTCTCGCTATCCACAGAAAAGAATACAAAAGCGGCTTTCCCTACTACGTGGTCAGCAGGCACAAAGCCCCAATAACGTGAATCTGCGGAGTCGTGGCGGTTGTCACCCATCATAAAATAATAATCTTGCACAAAAGTATATTTTTCCACCACTTTCCCATCAATCAATAATTTTCCTTCTTTTGTGGTTATATTCTCTGCTTTAAGTCCTTCATAATCACGAATTGTACTAAAATAAGTAGCCACATTTTGACTATTCATTGTCATTGTAGCTCCCTTTTTAGGAATATAAAGTTTACCAAAGAAATCTCTATTAGAATTTTGCCCACTATTTTCAGTAAAAATACCTGCCTCTGGCTCTCCTTTAGTACGTTTATCTACTTTTATTTCTTTAATAATAGAAAGTTCTTTGATAGCTTTCAGGTTTTCATTTGTAAGATTAAGCACATAATCATACCCTTCTGGCACAACATTATACTGCCTACCATCTGGCGCAATTTGTGGCACGCCTTTATGTTTTGCATCAGGAAACTGCCCTGTAGTGCGCATTTTAAGTTCTTTAAATTTAATATCATTTATTACTTCTCCATTCGTTTTTACGAGGTATTGATATGCCATTTCTGCTGGATTTTCTGCTGGTTTGCTATCTATAAAAACTTGAGTATCACGTACTTCTATGGTATCACCTGCCACGCCTACGCAACGCTTCACATAGTTTGTTTTGAGGTCAGTAGGGAATTTGTCCAAAGGATAATTAAATACAACCACATCTCCACGTTTCACCTCTGAGATGCCAGGCAAGCGGAATTGAGGCAACTGTATCACGTCAGTATAAGAAGGTGTTTGTGTTCCCCAAATATATTGATGCGTTAGAGGTACTTGTAAGGGTGTTTTTGGAGTTCTTGCGCCATAATGAAACTTACTTACAAACAAATAATCTCCCACAAGGTAAGATTTTTCCATAGAAGGTGTAGGTATCATAAATAGCTCCATAACTAGCCAACGCACTATTGTAGCCACCACAACAGCAAAAATTATGGCATCTAACCATTCTCTTATGATAGATTTTTTTGCAGGTGCAGTTGTAGCAGTTGCATTTAATGTAATATTTTTATCTTTTTCAGACATATTTTTTGATATATGATGTGTGATATATGATATATTTTTGTCATTAATTGTATTAGAATTTTTATTACTTGATTATCAAACGTTTAGCACAAACAAATATCAAAACCACCCCTAACCCCTCCTTGAAAAGGAGGGGGACAAAACTCCCCTCCTTCCTAAGGAGGGGCTGGGGGTGGTTTTTAGTACCAATTTATTGTTA
>JANYGM010000027.1 GCA_025362415.1 bacterium | reverse complement strand
CAGAATACAATTTATCAATGTTGTTGTCTAATTTAGTAACGTGAATAGGTAATATTGAAGTAATTTTCTTAGACTGTTAATTAACTGAAAACTCCAAATTATTTTTATAAATTCTGCAACGGAACTTTTACAGCAACAATTAAATCAATGAAGTTTTTTAAATGAAGGAAAATGAAAATATGCTCCATTTTAAATCATTGCAACTATTTCTAGCCTTTAAACAATAAAAACACATTTATTTTGATAATTATGGTGTTTTTGTTATCTTGGTACTGAGGTTAATAAATTAGCTAAAAATAATTAGTATGTTGCGTAACTTTAGTTTATATGTTGCGTAACTTTAGTTTATAAATTTACTTTGTTTGTTTTTTTGATTTTTTATCTCACAATTCCATATTTTTCCAGTTGTGGCAATAATTTCTCTTTGAGTTGGTCGCAAAGTGCCTTTAATGCCTTCAGTTCTGCTGTTTGTAGGTTTTCATCTTGCAAAACTTGTTTTATTTGCCACCAACCAGCGTCCCAATGTTCTATTTTGAATTTATTAGTACGCAAAACATTCAAATGAGCAAAATAAAACTGATAAATTTCTTTACCTTTCTCCAAAATAGCTTTTGCCTCCGCAGACAAAAAACCACCCAAATCACGCTCCAATAACCATTTTGACACAAAAGTATCCTCTGCTCCTGCTAGCGTAATGGATATATCTGTATCTGTGATGCGCCAAGTTTTTAGTTCTGACACCAAAAATGGGAAAAAATGATTACGCACTTGGTACGTTTCCTTCTCATAAACTACGTTTTTAAGGCTTGCCGTTGCGTTACTATTGCTAAACAAACTCCAAACCGTACAATCTGAAATAAATTCTTTAGAAAGTTCCGCATTGGGTTGCATAAATTGGTCTCTATCATTGAGCCAAGTAGCTTTGGGCAACCTGCGGGCAGCGTGAACCACCATTGCCTGCTCAAAATTCTCTGCCGTAACCGACAATGCTCCCGCACTTACATAAGGACCAGAAAGAAAAGCAGTATTATTTTGATGTTGAAAATCATTACCTGCACACATCAAAGAAGCTAAAAAACCTTTTGCAACTCTATCTCGTCTATCTTTATTTTCTGATTTAACTGCAGTAGCAGAGCCAAAAGGTGGAAATTTAACATTTGCAGTTGGGCGTTTTATCCATTTGCTCAAATGACTTTCTTTTTCCTCTGTGGTTACTATTTTTGTACCAATTTTTTCTACATTTTCATTAAATATGTCAAGTTCAATAGTTTGCGTCTCCAAAGGTTTTTCTATGCTCAAATTCCAAAGCATAAAAGCAATAGGAAAAGCACTAGCTTTAGAAGTACCATCAAAATTAGCAGACGAAAATACAAACCCATTTTCATACTGAAATTTAAAAATAGTATCTCTTAATTTTTGGTCATTATTAGAATTAAGATGTTTTATCTTATAAAAAAGCCCCAGATGCGCTATTCTTTCCTTAAATTCCGTTTTCAACCTATAAATAAATTGCATAGCAAGTTCACGAGAAACTTCACCTAAATTGTCTGTGTGCATTACTTTACGCAATTTGGTATCAGCAACACCTTCTTTGCTATCACTATTATTTGTGCCTGCTTGTTGTGCAGTTGCAAAGGGCGGATTTATGAGAATTATCCATTTTATTTTAGGATTTTGTAGGTCAGTACGTATTTTTTCTGGTAGTTTCCACGTATTTCCAAAATTTATGGTAGTAGAAAAGACGTTTTCAATATCATCATTCAAATAATCATATTGAAAAATATTTGCACCTACAAAAAGTTTGTCCAAATGCTCTTTATCTTCATTATAAAGCGTAGAAAGATAGCAATATTTGAGTGCTTCTTGTGGCAAATGGTATTCCAAATTGCCTGTTCCTGCTGCCATATCCCACAAACGGTATTCCCCTGTTTGCCACCAATTTTTGCTAATTGTTTTTTCTATATAATCAAGGGCTTTTTTGGCAAACCTCACAGGCGTAAAAAACACGCCGTGAAATTTGCGCATAGTTTCGTCTGTGAGCCTATCAATTTTAGAAAAAATGGCTCGTAGCGTGTCCACGTTGGTAGTTTTCTCGTACAAACTCCAAAAATGTTCATAATCTTTGGCAAGTATTTTCTTTTCTTTCATCTCACCAGTTTGCCCAATCCTAAAAATAGCTTTACTTTGTTCTTTGAGGAAAACGGTATTATCTTTCTGAATATCACTCACAAAATACCTGCTTGGCGCAGTACCATTGCGCACTGCATCACCAAAAACCTTGTTCCAATACAAAAAAATATCTTCAAAATTCTCTTCTGTAATGACTTTTTTATCTTCAAAATCAAAGGCAATCTGATTATTAAGGTATTTGGTTAGTTTTTCAGCAAAAACGACAAATTCTGTTTCTGTAGAAATATCAAAAATATGCGTATCAAGCGCAATTTTGGCATTTGCAATGTCGTTTACAAGATTTTTATCAGGTTGGCTGGGAGCTAAATCCCAATCATATTTTTCTGTTTGGTCGTCATAAAAAGTTTTCCAAATAGAAGTTTCTGTGAGAATAGCCTCATTTTGGTCTGCAAGGCACAAAATAGGTGGAATAGGTTTGTCAATAAAACCTTTATATTTGAGCCTTCTGACGTAGTAAAGTGTTTGTGCAATAATTTGCGCTCTTGTTTTGATATTTTGGAAGTTTTTATCAAATTTAAACTCAAAAAGCACACGAGGCGTGTAAAGGTCGTGTTTGTCGGCGGTGTCGTAGTCAATATCAAAATATTTGGCATACGCATTTTTGATGTCTTCTTCTGTTTTTCCTTTTTTGATGCTAGCAAGGAATTTATTGAGGTCTTTTTGCGCCATTTTGTGTTGATTTTTGGGATATTTGTTTTGTTACAAATATATCAAAAATAAGATAAGCAAAAAAGTAAAAATTAATAAAAAACGGTTGAGTTGATATTTATAATAGATTTTTCTAGGTACGAAAATTATGTTAAATAAAATTGTGTTTTGAGTTTAGTTTTTGTATTTTTGTGGAATAATTTGTAACGAACTAAAAAAATAGGAGATATTTAATGAAAAGAAGTTATACAAATTTACAAAAAGTAAGAACTAAATATCAGCAAAAAAGGAAACGTAATTCTTGGATAAAAAGAAAAAAAACGAATAAATTACTAAGAAAATTAAGATTTGAACAACAAAAAGCATTTAATGAAAGGGTTTTTATAAATCACATTGCTCCTCTAAACTGCTCTTTTATTGATAACACAAACGAAATTCTTACATACTTTAATGAAATAAAAGAATTTATAGCACAAGGGCAATCCGTTGAGTTAGACATATCTAAAATAACTCATTTGACACCTGATATGATAACATTATTGCTGGTCATATTTAATGAAAAGCAAAGTAGAAAAGTAGGTATGAAAGGTAATGCACCTAATAATGCAGAGTTAAAAAAAATGTTTTTAAGTTCTGGATTTTATGATAATGTTATTAGTGCAGGAACTAAAAAAGTAGCTTACAATAACAAGTTATGGCGAGGCACTACTAATAACCAAGTGCAAGGTAAAATGGCATCTGAAGCACTTGATATGTGTCGTGAAGTGTTTTTGAAAAAAAATATCAAATATGATACAGACCCTCTTTACAATTTACTTTCAGAGGCTATGTCTAATACAAAGAACCATGCTAATAGCAAACAATTAAATACAAATTGGTGGCTTTATTGGTACTTTGATGAAGCAGAAGAAAAACTAAAATACAGTTTTATTGACTTAGGTATTGGTATTTTTAAGAGTGCTAATTTCAGTTGGTACAGAGAAACATTTAACGAAATCTTTAGTGTTGGCAATATTTTACTAGTTAAGTCGTTTCTAAATGGGAAAATAACATCATCTCGTGAAAAAGATAAAGCAATTAGTGGAAAAGGAGTAAAACAAATTTTGAGTTGTGCAAAATTACCTGAAATTACTACATTTATTATCATCACAAATGATATAAAAATAGATGTCAAAATTCAAAAAGGTACAGAATTAAGTAGTAATTTTGAAGGCACATTTATTTACTTTGAGGTTTCTTTTAATCAAAAAAATAAAGATTTAGTGGCTGATGCTCACTAACAATTTTATAAAAAATACAATGGACATAAAATATAGAATAAATGTAGCTAAAGATTTCTCTGCATATCCAGCAGGTCGCTACAAATCAGAAGGAGATACATCAGGCGAAGCATTTTTGTTAGATAATTTAATAGGCAATTTATTTGCTGCAATTATCAGTAATACTTCTTTAGAAATAGATTTAACTGGAATGAATGGCTATCCTTCTTCGTTTATATCTGGTTCTTTTGGGAAAATTACTAATGAATTAGGTAAAGTGATTGGTATTAAAGAGGCTTCAAAGGCAATAAAAAAACATATTGTATTGAAGTGTGACGATAGTGCAGTAAGAAAACAAGCCGTTATGGACGAAATAGACAATCCAATTACAAAAACTAAATAATTTAATGAAGGAATCTAGTTGGCGCATTGTTATTGGCGCTCTTGCTATGATTATTGGCATAATTGCAGGAATATGTATTCAGTCTAGTGTGATGATAGAGATAGATAATAAAATCAGGTATTCTGAATTATTAAATTGGATAACTGCCATAATAATAGGAATTTGGGTTGGTTACATCCTAAAAAACAAATTTGAAAATAGCAAAGTTATAAAAAACTATTTATTGGACGATATTAAAGGGATTTCAATAGATGTAAGTCTTTTAAAAGTATATTGTTATAACTTAAAGCCTAAAAATATCCTTACAGAAGAAGAACGAAAAGAAATAATGGCTAAGTTAAATATTATAGATAAAAAAATTTTAATATTTTCTAATATGCTCCTAAATTGTTATCCAAAAGAATATCAAAGAATGCAAGATACTTTAAATGGTGCGTTTATTTCTTTTAATAGAAAAGTAACTGGAGATGAATTCTATGAAAAAAATATAGCAAATACCTACTTTGATAATATAGTGACAGAAAGTGCTATGTTTGAAATCTGCCTTCGTAAACTTAATATAATAATTATCAAAGAATTATAATTTTATAAAAATCTAGACTAACAAATAAAAGCGGTTGAACTACCTAAGTAATTCAACCGCTTTTTTGCCCCTAAATCCCCAAAGGAGACTTTAAAGACGGGCTACCTTTATTCCGCTTTGGTTAGGGAACTACTAATTTCTCAAAGGCTTTCCAGTTGTCAAGATGCTTTGTATTCTTTCTAGTGTTTTTTGCTCACCACAAAGCGACAAAAACGCCTCACGTTCCAAATTAAGCAAATATTGCTCACTTACTTCTTGTGGATAGCTCAAATCACCCCCACAAATCACGTAAGCCAATTTATTAGCTATTTTTTGGTCGTGTTCAGAAATATATTTACCCAGTTTCATACCAGTAATACCCGCAGAAAACAACGCCATACCAGATTTTCCTTGTACTTTGATGTTTGTACGTTGTTTTGGTTGTGTATAACCTGCATCAGCAAGTTCTAATACTTTTGCTTTTGCATCAGCAAGAAGTCTAGAACGGTTAAGGGTAATACTATCTTTTCCATTACGCAAATAGTTCAAATCAAATGCTTCACGAGCAGATGTACCCACTTTTGCAGTAGCAATATTCATAAAAGCACTTTGCAAAATATTAAGTTCTGGGTCTCCTTCTCTGAAAGCATCAGAAACACGTAAAGCCATTTCTTTTGTACCTCCACCAGCAGGAATAAGCCCAACGCCCACTTCCACAAGTCCCATATACGTTTCTGCGTGTGCTTGTACGTGGTCTGCGTGAAGATTTATCTCGCAACCGCCACCCAAAGCCAAGCCAAAAGGCGCAGTAACGACAGGAATAGACGAATAACGCACTCTCATCATTGTATTTTGGAATTGCGCAATCATCATATTGATTTCGTCAAATTCTTGCTGTGCCGCCTGCATAAAAACCATTCCTATGTTTGCACCAGCAGAAAAATTCTCTCCATCACCACCAATTACAAGTCCTCTATAACTTTTTTCAGCCATTTCTACCGCCATATTGATGCCTTGAATAATCTCCGCACCCATAGAATTCATTTTTGTATGAAATTCTAAGCCCAAAACGCCATCTCCCAAATCAAAAATAGTACTACCAGAATTACCCCAAACTACATTAGTTTTTCTGATATTATCCAAAATGATACTTCCATCACTTCCAGCTACATTTTTGTATGATTTTGAAGGAATATCATAGTATTTTTGTTTGCCGTTTTCTACTTTATAGAAAGAAGTATGTCCTGCGGCTTTCATTTCATCTACCCAAGCAGCAGCTTTTTTGCCACCATCAGCAATGATTTTTAAGCCTGTTTCTAAGCCAATAGCGTCCCACGTAGCAAAAGGACCCATTTCCCAACCAAAACCTGCACAAATAGCATCATCAATTCTATACAAATCATCAGCAATTTCAGGAATACGGTTAGTTGCATAAGCAAAAAGTCCTGCAAAAGTCTTTCTATAAAACTCACCTGCTTTGTCTTGTGCTGCAAAAAGCACAGGAAAACGGTCTGCAAGGCGTTCTATATTTTTTACGGCATCTAATGCTGCAAATTTAGGTTTGATTTGCGCCACATATTCCAACGTATTGAAATCCAAAGACATAATATCTTTTGAACCATTTTCTCCACGCACCATTTTATAAAAACCTTGTCCAGTTTTATCTCCAAGCCATTTTTTCTCTGCTAATGCACTAACAATTTTAGGCATTTTGAAGGCTTCCAAACTCTCGTCGTGAGCGCAAGACTGCGTAATTCCGTTAGCTACGTGAATAACTGTATCCAAACCAACCACGTCCAAAGTACGGAAAGTAGCTGATTTTGCACGCCCAATAATAGGACCTGTCAATTTATCAATTTCTTCCACTTTCAGCCCCATACCTTCAACTGCGTGCAAAGAATCCATAATAGCATAAACTCCAACCCTATTGGCAATAAAAGCAGGTGTATCTTTGCACAAAACCATAGTTTTGCCCAAATACAAATCTCCATAATGCATCAAAAAGTCCACTACTTCTGGGCTAGTTTGTGGCGTTGGGATAATTTCAAGGAGTTTTAGGTAACGAGGAGGGTTAAAAAAGTGCGTACCACAGAAATTTTGTATAAAATCCTCACTACGTCCTTCTGTCATCAAATGAATAGGAATACCTGATGTATTTGAAGTGATAAGTGCGCCTTTTTTGCGGAATTGTTCTACTTTCTCAAAAACTTGTTTTTTGATGTCTAATCTTTCCACAACTACCTCAATTACCCAGTCAGCAGATGCAATATCTTTCATATTGTCATCAAAATTACCTAAAGTAATTTTGTCAGCAGATTTGTCAGAATAAAGAGATGCTGGTTTATTTTTGAGTGTATTTGCAAATGCTTCATTGACAATGCGGTTTCTTACGGCAGGGTGTTCTAGTGTAAGATTTTTAGCTTTTTCAAGTTCGTTTAGCTCACGTGGGACAATGTCCAAAAGTAAGACTTCTACGCCCACGTTAGCAAAATGGCAAGCAATACGGCTGCCCATAATGCCCGAGCCAAGTACCGCAACCTTGCGTATATGACGCATTGCAGGGCTTTTTTGAGTTTGTTCCATTAGTTTTTGTTGAATTTTTTGTTAGAATATTGTCAAAACATTGTTAAAAACATTTTATTATTGCAAATATAGATTTTTTTTTGAAGTGGTGCAATAATGAATACAAATAAAAAAATCTTGTAATTTTTGTTACAAGATTTTTTCTTTATATGTTTTTAAATTTTAGTTTCAATCTATGGTTGTAGCACGTTTTAATTTACGTTTTTCATAATCAGCAAGCGTGTTTTTTGCATCATAAGTAATGCTATCAATTACAATTATTAGGACTTATGCAAAAGTAGAAAGAGTAAAAAAAGAGCGAGAATGATTATTTTCATTATTTTTTCAATTATTATTGTTTTAAGGCTTTGACACAAATATTTCCACAATAGTTGTACCAATTCTCTGATAAAAATCATTACTTTCTCAAAGTTAGAAAAATAAACCAATATTCTTTATTTTTCTGTGTCTGCCAACAACACCACTATTTTTTTGGGACGAATAAACCACTCATTTTTATAATTATTCTGAAAATTTTTGGAAGATTTTTTTGTTGGAGATTTTGGCGCAATTCCTGCCAAAAAATAATTATCATTTGTTGGATTTGCTTGATAAGGATTGAAATTTTCGTTGTGGTCGTGTCCACAGTCGTGTGTGTTGTAGGTATTTGTGCGTATGCTTGCGTTGTCGTGTGGGCGCACCTGAATACTTTTATCTTCTTTAAAAAGGCGTTCTTCTTCCATTTCTTTCATTTCTGCCTCTGTAAAACTCACATCTAACAAATCTAAGTTTGGCTGTCCGCCATCAACCCAAGCAGTGTACCAAAAATCAGCCACCATTTTGAGTGCTGCCCTAAAACGGCGTTCTACTTGTCCATCAAGACGTTTGTGATAAGCCGCAGAAAATTCACGAGAGTAAGTGCGCATATTGATTTTGTTGCGTTCTTCCATTGTAAACTTTTTGTCTTCTCCAAACTGTTTGGTAAGTTCTTTTTCAAATCTCAAAACAGAATCCAAAGCATTATTAGCGTTGGTTACGGCTTCCCAAGCCGTTAATTGAGGGTTTTTGAGATAACTTGCTTGCCCTACAAAAAAATCATAATTATCAGAAAAAAGTTCTGGCAAACGAGATTCCCAAAAGCCGTGAATACCTACTTGCCCAGTACGTTGTCCGTTGTAATTTTCTGTAGTATGAAGTGGCACATTAGCATCACCAATATAATGTCCAATATCTGCACTAAGTTTCAAAATACGTTTAGCATTTTTGTCTTTAAATGCTTGTGTAAGCTGAAATTTCATCAGATTTATTTGCCAAGGAACTATTCCGTAGGCTTTTAGGGTATCTTCTGAAAACTTTTCTACGGCATCTTTCCAATAGCGAGGCATTTTATAAACGGCACTATCTCCATAAACTTTATCATAAATATCAATATCAATATAGTGCCTACAAGCCTCATCTTTGACCATATTGCGGCGACTGTCGGGGTCTGTGGCGTGGTCTGTGATATAAGAGATATTACGCTTATAAAAGTTTATCATTTCTGGGGGAAGGCAAAAAACCGCCAATCTGTTAATACGTTTGTGCGCAAAAAAGCCCCAACCTAGTGCAACAAAATTGCTTAAAAATAGGATTAAAACAATAATTGTAGTCTTTTTCATAATAGATTTTATATTAAAATTACGAACTACAAATTATGTCCAAACATAACTTTGTAGTTCGTAATTGATTAAGTAACATTTGTTAATTAGCTTATGTTATAATGAAGTTAAAATATTACGTAATTTCTTGATTACTAATATTTTGTATTCATTCCTAATTCCTAATTAAAAATTTCTAATTATTTAGCTTTATATTCTTTCAAGGTAGCCAAAAATAATTTTGCATCTTGCAATCCAACTGCTTCACCTATTTTTTTGCCATCTTTATCAAAAAACATAATGGTTGGATAGGCTTGTATTTCGTATTTTTCAGAGAGTTGTATGCCTTCTCCTTTTTCTGCGTCCATTTTGTAAGCTACGAAATGTTCATTAGCAAACTTTCCAACTTTTTCATCTTTAAAAGTAGTTTTACTCATTGTTTTGCAAGGTCCACACCAAGTTGTATAAAAATCTACAAAAAATGGTTTACCTGATTTCTTTGCTTTTGCGAGTAATGCTGTCCAATCTCCCTTAAAAAATGCAATACCTTTTTCTTCCGTTGGAGTGTTTGATATTTCTTTTTTTACTTCTTTTTTTGGATTATATTTTTGCATTTTTTCAAGAAAATTCTTTGCATCTATAAAGCCACTTTCTTTACCTACAATCTCACCTTTTGGATTATAAAAATAAAAACTTGGGAAGGCTTTTATGCCATATACATTTGCTACATCTTTTCCTTCTGCACCGTTTCCATCAACTTTGTATGCCACATAGTTTTGTGCTGTAAAGTCTATTACGGTTTCGTCTGCAAAAGTTTCTTTGTCCATTTGTTTGCAAGGAGCGCATTTGTCTGTATAAAAATCAATAAAAAGCGGTTTGCCTTGACATTTTGCTTCTGCTAATGCTTCTTCCAAATTTCCTTGAAAAAATGAAATTTGTTGTACTTTTTTTGTATCTTTGTAAGTAGTTACATTTGCAATTGTTTTTGTTGATGCAGAGATATGAGCATCATTCTGTGCAGACGTTTGTGCTTGTATTGCCATACCAAAAGGCATAAAGCAACAAAATAAAAAGCTAAATTTTTTCATAATAGTAAGAATTATTTTTTAATTAAATTTCAATTTGGTGAACTTTGTATTGTATTCATTAGCAATTCATCATCCACAATTCACAATCTCTTTCAATGCTATACAAAACTCGTGCAATTATTATAAATTATGTCAAATATAGTGAAAGTTCTATTATTACCAAAATATTTACAGAAAATTTTGGTTTGCAATCTTACATCATAAATGGGGTACGCAGTGAAAAAGCTAAGATAAAAATAGCCCTTTTCCAGCCACTTACTTTACTAGAAATAGTTGTTTATCCCAAAAAACAAGGTCAGAACATCAGTAGAATAGCAGAAGCAAAATGTGAACATATTTTTGTAGGTATTTTGAAAGATTTTAAGAAGACTGCAATAGCCACTTTCATCTGCGAAATCTTACATAAATCACTCCAAGAAGATGCCCCAGATGTACTTTTTTTTGATTTTCTGAAAGATTCTATTTTATTTTTGGATAATCCTTCAAGTGAAGAAGAAAATTTTTCTTTACAATTTTTACTAAAAATGGCAAGTTTTTTAGGTTTTTTGCCCGAAAATATGAAGGATATTTTTGTAGAATTACATCAGCAAAAAGCCATCAGTATGCTTCCAGAAAGTTTTACGCAAGAAGCAAATATTTTACAAACACTTGCCAATACACCTTATCAAACTAATTTTTCTTTGAAAAGTAGCCTTAGACGTGAACTGGTAGATTATATGTTGCTTTTTTATAGATTGAATTTAGATAATTTTGGAAATATAAAATCTTTGGGCATCTTACGAGAAGTATTAAAATGATGGGAAATAATCATTCTGGTGACTGCGGAAATCTCTAAAAAATCAATTTTAAGTTGTTTAATGCAAAAACGCCACTTGATAAATCAAGTGGCTACAAAATACAATTTATCAATGTCGTTATCTAAGTAACACACTTTTCCTTTTTTAATAAATAAAATTTAACCAACTATTTTGTTGGGGACTTTTTTAGGTATGACTTGGCTTGCAGCACGTATTTATAGAGTGGGAATTTTGCGCTACGGACAAAAAGTAAACTTCAAAGAAATAGGAAAATGGATTTTTAT
>JANYGM010000023.1 GCA_025362415.1 bacterium | reverse complement strand
TCGCTATTGTCATCTTCTGCTACTATTTCAGATTCAACACTTGCATTAGCTTGGTTAGTTGCATTTGCAGGTGTATTTTGTCCAGAATTTTGTAGGTTTTCTTGCTCCAAACGGTAGTTATTGTAGCTTTCTTCACGTTCTAACGCAAATTGTTCAAAGTCAAAACCTGGCATTAGCTCGTTTTTGATATGGTCAACTGTTTCTGTGAGGGCTTGCACAAATTTGATAAAATCTTCTTTATAGAGGAAAATTTTATGTTTTTCATACACAAAACCGCCGTCGTGAAAGCGTTTTTTGCTTTCTGTTACAGTCATGTAATAGTCGTTGGCACGTGTTGATTTCACGTCAAAGAAGTACGTTCTTTTTCCAGCCTTGATTTTCTGAGAGTAGATTTCTGTTCTGTCTTGGTTATTCTCTTGCACTATTCTATAAATTTTTAGGTTGAACTGATTTTATCTTTAATTTTTTCGTTGCAAATATACAGAAAACAATTACGAATTACAAATTACAAAATACGAATTATCAACAACTTTGTTGCAAATAAGACTAATATTTGCAAAAATGGGCTTATTAGTGTACTTTTGCCTTATTAAAAAATTCTGGTACTAATGTTTTTTGTGGTGTTGTCTAAAACCGTTCATAGAGGCTGCTTGAACAGTTTACAAAATTAGCTTAAACTAGTTAATGTCCGTGTGGCTCGTCACCTGTTTCTGCTGCATTTTTCATTTGAGAAAGTAATGAATTTGCACCTTTTAGGACAATTTGCGCAGTTTTGTAGTCAAAATCTTTGTTATTTTTTGTATCAAAAATTACTTCTACAAAACCATTTTCACTAACACCTGTGCGTACTTCCAATTTTTCAAAATGATAGTTCGTAATTGTACTATTCGTAGTTTTATCCTTTTCTTGTTTTTTTCCTTTTGAGATAAAAATATACGTTTTTTCTTCATCTGTAACAATACTTTCCTCTGGAACAGTAGGCACATTTGCCTCGCCAAGTTCAATAAAAGCCTTTAAATAAGTGTTAGGAAGCAGTTTAGTATCTTCTACATCTATATGAGCGTGAATACGTACAGTGCGGTCTTCATTAATTTTGCGGTTGATAAGATACACTTTTGCGGTGCGTTCCTCTGTTTCATTACTGAGTACAAAACGGATTTTTTGCCCTTCTTTTACCTTATGAAAATCTTTCTCAAAAACCGTTAATTCTGCGTGAAGATGCTCTGTATCAACTATTTCAAACAAAACATCAGACATATTTACATACTTCCCAACATTCACATTGATAGTAGTAACATACCCAGAAATGGGCGAATAAATGCCAATAGTACTGGTTATTTTGCCTGCATCAACTTGGTATTTATTGATACCAATGGTTTGCATACGCATTTCCAAGCCATTTTGACGTGCTTGAAGCATCTTTAATTCTGATGCCACCTGCTGAAATACCTTCAAAGCACCTGTATTTTCCTTAGAAAGTTCATTTTGACGTTTGTATTCTTGCAAAAGATACTCAATTTTAGCCTTTCCTTCTAAATAATCTTGCTGAATCTGGATAAAATCAGGATTTTCTATCAATGCCAAAAGTTGCCCACGCCCAACTTTCATACCTTGCAAAAGGTCTGTTTTGCGCACAAAACCGCCCATAATAGCCGACACACTCACAATATTTTGTGGTGGAACGTCCAAAATACCGTTTACTTTGAGTGTGCTACTCATATTACGCATTTGCGTTGCGCCAAGCGTGATATTACTGGTTTGGAATTGCTTTTCAGAGATTTCTACCAAATGAGTAGTTTCTTTCTCTTTTTGCGCAATTTCTTTGCTTGTTGTGGCAGATTTTTCTTCGTGATTATGTTCTTTTTGAGAACAAGAAAATTGTATTATTCCAATAAATAAAACAATGATTTTGATGATATTTTTTTGTATATTTTTCATTTTTTTGAGTTCGTGGGGTATAAAACCCCACGTTATTGATTTTTTGGTTAATAATATGTGTTTAGCATCAGTAGCGCAGGGTTTTATACCCTGTGTGTAGTATAATTCTACATTATTGATTTTTTGATTAATAATATGTGTTTAGCATTAGTTTGATAGCGACATTATATTGTTTGTATTCGTGGGGTATAAAACCCCACGTTACTGATTTTTGGCTAAAATATGTTTTAAAATCAGTAGCGCAGGGTTTTACACCCTGCGTAATCAGTTTTATACCCTACGTATAAATAAAATTTATTCTAATTTTTCGTTAATATCCTCAATACTAATTACAGAAGAGTTTTTTACAAATGTTTCTAATTCTTTTTCAAAATTGAATGTTTCCTTTTTATGTTTTTCCTCTTGATTTCTGATATAATCACGCACTTTAGGCACAACTGATGGACTAACAGAAATAACTGCATAACCATCTTGCCACTCAAAATAATCTTCTATCAACTCACTTTCTCTTGCCCATTTTTGCGAAATACCTTTGATATTCTTTACAACATCACTTACTGCAAATTTAGGATTTAAAGAAATGAGTAGATGTACGTGGTCTTCAACACCATTTATAAAATCTAAATGATACTCTTTATCCTTGCAAATCTCTTGTATTTTTCTGTATAATGGAAATTTTAACTCTTTAGAAATCAAAGGTTTCCTATTTTTTGTTGTCCATACCAAGTGAACCCACAATGCGTAATATTTTTGCATAATAATTTTTTGATTTTGAGTTCGTGGGGTATGAAACCCCACGTTATTGATTTTTAATGTTGTTTTTGTTAATAATATGCGTTTAAAATCAGTAGCGCAGGGTTTTATACCCTGCGTATTTTAAAGTGTTACTCACTCAATAAAAATTCTATTAAAAAAATCTGTTGATTATACTGATAAAGCGCATCAAGGTAGTTTTTTTGAATAGAAATAGCATTATTAAAACCTGCTAAATACTCCAAATAACCAATAGACCCACTTTTAAATAACTTTTCAGAAGTTTTTATGATGTCTGCCGACATTGGTAGTGCTGTTTGCTCATAATAAGCCAAATTAGACTGAAATTTAACAAATTCCTGTACTGTTTGTGCGTATTGCCCTTGCAAAGTACGTTTTTGATAGTCATAATTTGCTTGTGCGAGTTGTTGCTGCACTTTTGTTGCCCTAAAACGTGCTTTTTGTGCTTTTGCAAAAATAGGTATAGAAATACCCACCACAACGCCATTAAAGCGTGTATTCGTGCCGTAATAGGTTTCTGTGCGGTTTTCTTTTTGCTGATAACCTGTAAGCGTCTGACTAAAAGCACCAATACTAAAATCTGGCAAAAGACGAGATTTTTCTACAGATTGCGTAAGTTTAGAAATATCAATTTGATGCTTAAAAGCCTTTAAAACAGGGTTTTCATTGATTTTTGTTGTATCAAAATTTACAGTAAAATCTCGTTTTGCAAGTTTTTCTGCAAGTTCTAAATTATCATTGCTATTTAAGTTAGTATTTAGCAAAGTTTGCAGCTTTATCTTTGCAGTTTTTTGGTCGTTTTCATTGATTAGAAGAAGGTTTTTTACTTCCAAACTTTGAGATTTAGCTATGTTTTTTTCCAAAGAATTAGTTTCTCCAGTCTTAAAACGTAGTTCTGACATTTTCAAAAAATTGTTGATAATTGTGTCTTGATACAAAAAAAGGGTATTTTGCGCTTTGGTGAAAAGTGCAAAATTATAAGCCATTTTGACTTGATAAACGAGTTCATTTTTTGTTATTTTCTGTTGAAAGTCAGCAGTTTGAGTATTTGCTTCTGCGAGTTTCCGTTGCTTAGAAAATGTATTTGGATAAGGAATTTTCTGTGAAAAAGCCAAACCATTATCCAAAACAAAACTATTATATTGCCCGTAAGTGAGCGTAAAATCCGTTTTAGGAATATCCACAGCCGTTTTTTGTAGTTGTTTTTGATATTCAATATTGAGATTAGCCGCTTTTAGGCTCAAATTATTTTCTGTAGCTTGTTTTATAGCGTTTGCAAGCGTGAGAGGCGTTTTTTGAGTGTTTTGTGCGAATATTTCAAAGGAAAGTAAAAGCAGAAAAAACAGAAAAAAAGATATTCTAATTGTGTGTTTCATTGTTTGGGTTATTTTTTGTATTTTTGTATTGTTTTTAAAAATAATTCATTTATGAGACCACCAGAAAACATTACAACAGAAATCCAAGATTTAAACAAAATTTGTCTAAATGCTGAAAAATTATCAGTACAATTCCCAAATGATAATGTTCTCAAACTAACACTTGAACAATTGATATTCAGAAAAACAAACTTGCTCAAAGAATTAGAAAAGAGTTTACTTTTCTTTGATAAATATCTGTTGAAAGATGCTTAAAAGTAATATTTCTAATTTACTTTCCTTTCAGTCATTTTATACAAGCACGGCAAAACCACAAGCGTAAGCAAGGTAGCCGACAACAAACCGCCAATAACCACCGTTGCAAGTGGTTTTTGCACTTCTGCACCTGCCCCAGACGACAACGCCATAGGCAAAAATCCCAAACTTGCCACCAAAGCAGTCAGCAAAACAGGGCGCAAACGTGTTTTCGTTCCTTCCAAAATAATGCTATCTACATCATCTAAACCATTGTTTTTGTCATTTTCTTGATTATTTTTTTTGAGATAATTAAATTCTCCTATCAAAACAATGCCATTAAGCACCGCCACACCAAAAAGTGCAATAAAACCCACGCCTGCAGAGATACTAAAAGGCATATCTCGCACAAAAAGTGCCAAAATACCACCAATAGCCGACAATGGAATAGCCGTAAATATCACAATACTTTGTTTTATAGAATGAAAAGTAAAGAACAAAAGCATAAAAATCAGCCCTAGTGCAACAGGAACAGCAATCATCAAACGTGCTTTTGCTTCTTGTAAATTCTGAAATTGTCCCCCAAAAGTAGGATAATAACCTGCAGGCATCTTTATTTCTGCATCTATTTTGGCTTTGAGTTCATTTACAATACTTTCCACATCACGCCCACGCACATTAAAACCAATAGTAATACGGCGTTTGGCATCTTCTCTCTGGATTTGGTTTGCACCTATCTTAAAATCTACGTTTGCAATCTGTGAGAGTGGTATTTGCTGATTTTTTGAATTTGTCAAAAACAAATTTCTGACATTTTCAATTTCTTGGCGACTGTCTTTTTCTAGCCTTACGACCATATCAAAGCGTTTTTCACCCTCATACACAACGCCTGCGCTTGCGCCTGCAAAAGCGGTATTTATTGCCCTGTTTGCCTCTTCAATAGAAAGCCCTAAGCGGGCTATTTTTTCTCTATTAAAAGTAACCATAATTTGTGGCAAACCGCCCACCTGCTCAATATAAAGGTCTTTTGCACCTTCTGTTTTTTCTACTAATTTCCCTATTTTAGCTGCTTGTTGTGCTAAAATATCTAAATCTTCTCCAAAAATTTTGATGGCTACATCTTGTCTAACACCTGTCATTAGTTCGTTAAAACGCATTTGAATAGGTTGTTGAAAACCAAACTCTACACCAATAATATTGGAAAGTGCATCAGTCATTTTTTCAGTAAGTTCTGCACTAGTTTCTGCGCTAGTCCATTCTGATTTGTCTTTCAAAATAATCATCAAATCACAGGCTTCTATGGGCATTGGGTCAACGGGAATCTCACTAGAACCTATTTTACCTATGACTTCTTTCACCTCTGGAAATTGCGTTTTAAGAATTTTAGCTGCTTTGAGCGCATTATCAACACTTTCAGACAAAGAACTACCTGTACTTATACGAGTTTCTACCGCAAAATCTCCCTCATCAAGCGCAGGAATAAACTCTCCGCCAAGCAAAGAAAATACGCCTAAACTCATCAAAAACACAATAAAAGTAGTGATAACTATAATTTTTGCTTTTTTGAGAGAAAACGTAATAATTGGTAGATAAATTCTCTCAAAAAATGACATCATTCTATCTGAAAAATTATCTTTGAAAAGAGATAGAAACCACCCCCAGCCCCTCCTTAGGAAGGAGGGGAGTTGTTTGTCCCCCTCCTTGAAAAGAGGGATTAGGAGTAGTTTTTTGTCCCCCTCCTTTGAAGGAGGGGTTAGGGGTGGTTGTGAATGATTTTTTTTGCTCAAACACAGCGCAGACATCATTGGCACATACGTAAGTGACAGTACAAACGCTCCCAAAATAGCAAAAACAACGGTTTGTGCCATAGGGCGGAACATTTTGCCTTCTACACCAGTCAGTGCGAGCAAAGGCAAATACACAATCAAAATGATAATCTCTCCAAAAGCCGCAGAATTACGAATTTTCTTAGCAGAAATAAGCACTTCTTTGTCCATATCTTCTTGTGTGAGGTTTTGAGGGTATTTTTGGAGTAAAATATGGTGCAAAGTAGCCTCAACAATAATTACTGCACCATCAACAATTAGCCCAAAATCAATAGCTCCAAGCGACATCAAATTACCAGAAACGCCAAAGAAATTCATCAAAGAAATGGCAAAAAACATAGCCAAAGGTATCACAGATGCTACCACAAGCCCAGCACGCAAATTTCCTAAAAACAACACCAACACAAAAATTACAATCAAAGCACCTTCCAATAAGTTCGTCAAAACTGTTCCTATTGCTTTATCTACGAGTTTTGTGCGGTCAAGAAAAGGTACTATTTCCAAACCTTCTGGCAAAGTTTTTTGTATTTGTGTGATTTTTTCTTTGATATTTTTGATAACAGCAGAAGAATTTTCACCTTTTAGCATCAAAACTATTGCGCCAACGGTTTCTCCTGTATCATTTCTAGTCATTGCACCATAACGAATGGCATTACCAAATTGAACAGTTGCAACATTAGAAATCAGTACAGGAATACCACTAGGCGTATTTTTGATAACAATTTGCTCTATATCCTTCAAACTCGTGATAAGTCCTTCCGTTCTAATAAAATATACATTAGGTTTTTTCTCTATGTATGCACCACCAGTATTTTGATTGTTTTTCTCCAACGCTTTAAAGATTTCATCAATAGAAATACCCATACTACGTATTTTATCTGTATTTAGGGCAATTTCGTATTGTTTGAGATAGCCCCCAAAACTACTTACATCAGCTACTCCTTTTGTGCCTAAAAGTTGTCTGCGGATAATCCAGTCTTGCACAGAACGGAGTTCTGCAAGTCCTTGTTTGTCGGCATATTTTTCAGTAAATTTCTTTTCATAGCCTTTTTTAGGTTGAATAGAATACTGATAAATCTCGCCCAAACCGCTTGTAATGGGTCCAAGAGCAGGCTCACCTACGCCAGCAGGTATAAGCATACGTGCCTGCAAGAGACGTTCTGATACTTGGTTTCTTGCCCAATAAATGTCTGTGTCATCTGTAAAAACAATAGTAACAACAGACAAACCAAAGCGAGAAATAGACCTTATTTCCACTAAATTTGGGATATTAGCCATTCCAATCTCCAC
>JANYGM010000499.1 GCA_025362415.1 bacterium | reverse complement strand
CTTTTTGCCAATCTTCCAAAGACGAATTTTGTTCTTTTACATTGACTTGCGCACTAAAATTAGTCAAATTCAGAAGTTCCAATAAAGCGTGTTTTTTGTTGGTTTCCACAACATACAGGTTCTTTATGGCACGTGTCATAGCCACATACAACGAATTTACATAAAATTTGTACTCGTCCAGAGATTTGTCTGTTTTGTCTTTTGCACGTGCATAAGTTAGGCTATCTGCCTGCAAATCAGCCTTATCCACGCCAACAGTAAGCTCTCTAAACTCTTTTTCATAGCTAGAAATAATATTAAACAAAATAATATTTTCATATTCCAAGCCTTTTACCTCGTGAATAGAGAACAAAAGAGGCGTTTGAAAGTGTTTGCGAGCCTCATCTTTGTCTTCATTGCGCATCACAATAACGGCAAATTTGGCTGATTTCTTTGTTTTTAGGTTAAGTTCTTGTTTTATTTTTGGGATATTTTCCAAAAACTGCACTTCTCCTTTGTGTTCAGAATTGGAGGTTACCAGATAGTTACTTTCTTTATCTATTGAACCAAAACGGGCATTTTTGACAAGTAAAAGTTGGTTAGCAATTCCTGTAACTTCTTTTGTGTTGCGGTAATTGGTTGATAAAACCCTGATAATGTTGCCTTTAAGTTCTTGCTTATAAAAAAGCGTTTTGATGTTTGCCCACGAGAAAAAATTTGGGTGAACAATTTGGTTAGAATCACCGCACAGAATGAAATTAGTCGGAATTTTCAAAGATTTGATGATGCTATAAAGCTGCACATTTGTGATGTCTTGCACCTCATCAACAACCACAAAATCATAGGTTTTGGGAGCTTTTTTGAGGTAGTCGTAGGCAATAAAATTACTATCATAAAATTTCCCTTCCGCCAAAAATGCTACATATTTTTTGAAAATATCATAAATAAGTTCACGTTCATCAGCCAAAAAAATGGACTGTTTCACGCCTAAACCAATATATTCTTCTTTTGACAGATAGGGTTTATCCACGACAGAGCCAGACATCACGCCCTTAAATTCTTCATAAATTTTGTAAGCATCTTTGATTTTGTGGCTTTGTTTGTATCTCCAAATCCATTGTTCAAAACTCCTAAAATCAATTTCCTTGCCCTGTGGCACTTCTATTGATGATAAATATTCTTGAAAAGACATAAAATCAACTTCTTGTTTGTCATTTTCATAGTCATAAGAATAATAGACATTTTTAGAATTTTCTACAAGATAGCTAGAAAGCGTTGTATAAAGGACTTTTCCTGTGAGCATCTTTATTTTTTCTAGCGTGAGGGCAGTTTTGCCACTTCCTGCAGAACCAATGATGATTACGGGGCTTGGAAGCCTAAAAATCTCTTCTTGAATTTCGTCAAAAGATAAGATTTTATCCAAAATATGAAATTTCCTTTCATTTTTATTAACAAAAGTGATGGGCGTACTTTCTTCATCTACAAAATCTGTTTCATTTTTAACAGAAGGCAGCTTTGTTTCATCAATAATAGCTCCATTCAGAAAACGAGATTTGCTATAATTATGGTTAAAAATGATTTCTAACAACAATAAATAGGTTTTTCCGTTGATTTTGGTATATTTGAAAAGCAGGCGGTTGGTGTCGTCCAATTTGGCACGATAAAAACCTGTATTGACCATTTTTTTCACGTCAGCAGACTTGAAATCTTTGTTTTTAAGGTATTCAATGGTTTTATCAAATTGTTTTTTGAGTTTTCCGTAGTCTATTTCGTTGTAAGTGAGGATTTCCATATACGTTTATTTATTTTTCGTAAAAATAAGAAAAAAAATGTTTTTTGAGTTGAAAAATTAAAAAAAATGTAAATTTGTCAAAAATTAGAATTTTAAATGTGTTGTTTTTGTCAAGGTAGAAAATTTGAATACATCATACATCACATATCATACATCACACATCAAAAATGCCTTCAGAACACTTACCCAAAATAAAAAACGTCCTCAATGAGCTTTCTAAGGCTATTGTTGGACAAGAATATATGATAAACCGCTTGCTTATAGGGCTTTTTACGGGTGGGCATATTTTATTGGAAAGCGTACCAGGACTTGCTAAAACACTTACTATCAATTCTTTAGCGAAAACACTTGCATTAGACTTTCAGCGTGTGCAATTTACGCCTGATTTGCTTCCTGCTGACTTGATTGGGACAATGATTTATAACCAAAAAGAAGCTGATTTTGAGGTTAAAAAAGGTCCTATTTTCGCTAATTTGATATTGGCAGATGAGGTAAACCGCTCGCCTGCAAAGGTGCAATCTGCGCTTTTGGAGGTGATGCAGGAACGTCAGATAACTATTGGTGACCAAACATTTATCTTAGATGCGCCTTTTTTGGTGCTTGCCACACAAAATCCTGTGGAACAAGAAGGTACTTATCCACTTCCAGAGGCACAATTAGACAGATTTATGATGAAAATTTATATTGATTACCTCACGAAAGAGCAAGAATTAGAGGTAATGCGCCGTATGTCTAATATGAATTATACCCCAAAAATAGCTCCTATTTTGTCTAAAACAGATATTTTTGCTATAAAAGATGAAATAAATCAGGTTACAATTTCCACCTCATTAGAAAAATATATTATTGAATTGGTGTTTGCTACACGCCGCCCACAAGATTATGGTTTGAAAAGTGAGGCAAATTATATCAATTTTGGGGCATCTCCACGAGCTAGTATTCACCTAAATTTGGCTGCAAAAGCACACGCTTACCTTGATGGGCGAGATTTCGTTTTGCCAGAAGACATCAAAGAAATTGCACAAGATGTATTTAATCATAGAATTATCCTTAATTATGAGGCAGAAGCAGAAGGCATTGACACACGACAAGTGATAGCTAATATTCTTAAAAATGTGCCTATCAATAGTTAATGAGGTACGAATTAAATACAAAAAAATAAAAATGGAAATAAAAATTGAAGTGCCTGACTACAAACCAAATAAAGGGCTTATTACAGTGACACTTGAAAATAAATTTATATAATTAGTATAAAAATACTCAACCCAGAAAAACTGTAATTTTAATGCGGTTGCCTGCTGTTTGTTCCTTTATTTTGTTTTTCAACAAAAGATTAACTATATTTGCGACTTTGTTATACATCTCATAAAAAACATAATAATAACTAAATAATAACTAATGGACGGACTTATAATGGCTGGGCAACTATTGCTTGGACTTACTATTTTGGTTGGATTGCACGAATTTGGGCATTTTATTACGGCTCGTATGTTCAAAATACGTGTAGAAAAATTTTATATCTTCTTTGATTTTTTGTTTCCAGTTTCTACTTTACTTAACTTTTCTATCTTCAAAATCAAAAAAGGAGATACAGAATACGGTTTGGGTTGGTTTCCTTTGGGTGGATACGTCAAAATTGCAGGTATGGTTGATGAATCAATGGACGAAGAACAAATGAAACAACCTATGCAAGACTGGGAATTTAGGGCAAAACCTGCTTGGCAACGCTTAATAGTAATGCTTGGAGGTATTATTATGAACGTGATTACTGGATTTGTTATTTTCATTGCACTTACTTTTAGCAAAGGAGATACTTATATTCCTGCAAAAAATGCAGAATTTGGTATTGTCAGTAGAGAAATTGGTGATAAAATTGGACTGAAAACAGGCGACAAAATCATTAATATCAATGGAAAACCTTATACTCGTTTTGATGAAATAATGAATGCTGATGTACTTTTGGGGACAGATGCTTATTATACAGTCTTGCGTGATGGAAAAGAATTTAAAGTAAAAATCCCTAACGACCTTATCAACGACCTTTCTGACAAAACAAAAAGAAATGCTTTTATTGATGCCTTTCCTGCTACAAAAGATTATGGAGCATCAGAAGTTGTTGCTAAATCTATGGCAGAAAAAGCAGGAATGAAAGTTGGAGACAAAATTATTTCTGTCAATGGTACACCTATTACATTTTATCACGAATTGCAAAAAGCACTTTTGGACAACGCAGGGAAAACTATTAAAACTGTGGTTGTTAATGGAAAAGAAGAAAGAGAACTAACTATTGGCGTTACAGACGAGGGTAAAATTGGTTTTGCACCAAACTATACAAAAAATATGTTTGCAAAACAAGATTTTACTTTTGGTGAGGCTGTTCCTCACGGCATCAATAAAGCCGTAAATGTGGTTACAGACAATATTCGTGGTTTTGGAAAGATTTTCAGAGGCGAAGTTTCTCCTTCAAAAGCTGTTAGCGGACCTGTCGGAATGGCTAGTTTTTATGGCGCAGTTTGGAATTGGGAGCGTTTTTGGAATATTACTGGTATGCTTTCTATGGTACTCGCTTTTATGAATTTGTTGCCAATACCTGCATTAGATGGCGGACACGTAGTTTTCTTGATTTATGAAATGATTGCAGGAAAAGCACCATCAGACAAATTTATGATGGTAATGCAAAACATTGGAACGGTACTTTTACTAGGACTTATGGCATTTGCTTTGTTTAATGACTTCTTTAAGATGCTATAAAAAGCCCCTAACCCCAAAGGGGAACAATGCAAAATACATTTTTAGGGATTAAAAAAGAGAGTACAAAATATATTTATTATATTTTGTACTCTCTTTTTTATTACCATTTGTAATTTTTTTATCATATTTCCTAGTTCTTTCTATGGTATACACTTCGGAAAGTGGTTTTGGGATAAAATAAGATTTTAATTTAGGTGTTAAGTTGGATAATTTTCAACAAAAATTGCGCCAGTTGCCCCTAAATCCCCAAAGGGGACTTTAATACAAAATCCCAAAACCACTTTCGTATGTGTATATTAGAGTTTTTATAGCTTGATAATGAATGAGTTATGGTATAAATATCTTGAAACCACCCCCAGCCCCTCCTTAGGAAGGAGGGGAGTTTTATTCCCATCCTTCCTAAGGAGGGGTTAGGGGTGGTTTAAAACATCTATTTATTGCTAAATGCTTGATAATCAAATTGTAAAAACTCTATTACTAAACAAGTAAAGCATAGTAAGCCATAAATATTATCACCAAAGCGTGGAGAAGTTGGTCAAAACCAAAGATAATCCAATATGCTTTGTTAGCAGGATTTTGCAACATAGGAAACCACCCATTCATTCTACCTTTGCAAACATCAATTAAAAAATGCGTCCCCCATTGAAATAATATTAAATAAATCCATAAAGTATTAAATCCTATTATCCACCATAATACCACCGACATAAGAGTAGTATGCACTCCTGCGTGAACAAATATGGGAAATAATGGCTTACCAAGTTTTTTTGCATTAAGCATCCACATAGTTGATAAATGTGTGTAGTCTGCTAACCAATGGCAAAAAAACAAAGAAATAAGCAATAATTCTTTTTGCATTTTATTATCAATTTAGTTTTTTTAATTCATTGAAAAATTAAGTTAATCTTTCAATGAATAAAGTAAAATCTCTTGTCTAAATTGTTTGAGTTCCTGTTTCATTTCTGATATTTCTGTTTCCAGAAAATCTAACATCAAAACACGTATAGCAATAGTATTTACATCATATTTGCCACCTTTCCCAAAATAAAGAGCAGTTTCTATTTTGTGTTTTTCTCCATCTGATTGGTCTAAAAACTCTAATTCTATCCATTTCTTTACTATTTTATCCCTAACAACATCTTTTTTATCAGTTTTTTCTAGCTCACGAGTGAGAAAGTGCCAAACCATAGGCGCAAACGTACTTGGTTGCTTAGGATTATTCCAAATATCTGCCAAATAATTGCGCTGATGCATAAATTCTGCCTGATAATTTACGTTAAGTGTCATAAAAGCATACACTGCACTCACTACTGCACCTCCAGAAACGCTCATCTCTACATATTCTTGGTCTGCTTCTTTGAGTGTAAGCGTACTCCCAAGCACTGTCGTTACTGCGCCCGCCAAAATGGAAATAATAGTACGTCTTTTGACCTTCTTACTAATTTCATTATTGATAAAATTTTGCATTGCAAGTGCCCTATCTTGCTCACATTCTATCTCGGCAAGTGTACTAAAAATTTCAATGCCTGCAAGAGATATTCTTTCATCAATATTCTGACGAACAGACAAAAATTCAATATTTTCATCTGTGGTGCGGCTTTTCCCTTTCTTTTCTAAGATAATAAATTCATTCAAAATACTCAATACACCAATATCTGCTGCCACACTTAGCACTCTGGGCGTAAAACGTATTGCCAAATCTTTGCTAATAATGGTATCATTTTGGATTTTTTCCTGAATAAGTTTGTCATAAACTATTGTTTCTTTAGAAATGTTATTACAATAATTATCATCTAAAAAGGTTTTTTTGATGTATTTTTGCTTCATACAAGACGTAGAAAACAAAATTAAAACAAATAAAAAGGACGCTTTTGTAAGATTTTGCATTTGATTTTTTTGGGGATTAGTTTTATTTTTTACAAGATTAGTAAGATTAACGTATATTTGCAAATATATCAACAAAAACATTCAAAATGAACGACAAACACACTCAAATAAAACATATTTTCTTTGATTTAGACCATACTCTTTGGGATTTTGACAAAAATTCTGAACTTGCTTTTGCGCAAATCTTTCAACAACAAAACATCAATATAAAAACATTTATAGAAATTTATATTCCTATCAATAATGCTTGTTGGAAACTTTATGAAAATAATCAAATTTCTGCGGAAGAATTACGTCTGATGCGCCTAAAACAAACTTTTCAACAACTTAATTACCAAATTACTGAAGTTGATATTGAAAAAATTGCAGATGAATACATAAGTATTTTACCAGAATTTAATCATTTGTTTGAACATACATTAGAGATTTTGACATATCTTTCTCAAAAATATACCCTTCACATCATTACAAACGGCTTTATTGAAGTGCAACACAAGAAAATAAATAACGCTAAAATAGCTCACTTCTTCAAAACTGTTACTAATTCTGAAATGGCAGGAGAAAAGAAACCTCATCAACAGATTTTTCAACACGCTTTAAGCCTTGCACAAGCGCATAAGGCAGAAAGCATTATGATTGGGGATTCTATGCACGCAGACGTACAAGGTGCGCTAGATTTTGGGATTAAAGCACTCTTTTGTAATCATAACGACAAAGAAAAAGCACATAATTATCAGCAAATTACGCACCTGAAAGAACTTGAAACAATGTTTTAATGCAGGAAGTACGAATTATCAATTACGAAAAATAGTTGTGAGTTAAATACATTGTACTTTGTATTTCAACTCACAACTCACAACTCAATAGGTTTTTTCTTTTTGGGATTTATAAAATTCTGTTTCTGTTGGGTTGTCTATTTTGTGCCAATAACGCTCCAATTTCTCAAATTGTGGGCGCATTTGCAGGTCAAGTCGCCACGAGATTTTGCTCTGACAATCAGGGCAAAAATACGTTGGGCGCAACGCCAAATCATCTAAATTCATACTTCCATTCATATTGCAATGAAACATTTGACAATGTTGAATGCCAAAAATATGCCCTATTTCGTGTGTAGCAGTCTTAAAAGCCAATAATTGACAATTATCATAGACTTTTTGAGAGGTTTTTGGGTTGCCAAAACGGTACATAGACCACACGCCAATCTTGTGAGAAAGTGATGCTTGCCCAAAAACATACGCCCACGAGTCTTGTGGATACAAATCTTTTTCAGTAAAAGCAATAAAAGCAGCTGCATCTTTTGGAATTTTTGGTAAAAGATAATCATACAACAAATACGTTGTTCTTAGTTGTTCTGATACCATTTTGCGCCTATCTTTTGCAGGAATAAAGTCATCAGAAATCTCTTTAAAACTTACTACTTTCATACCAAAAAAAACGGCTAAATACTTGTCCAATTCTTTTAGGATTTTTCTTTGATGTTTATTAAATTTCCCTATTGGTTGTATGTAAATAACTGATTTTGACGCATCTATTTTTATTAGATTTTCTTTGCAAAATACTTCAAAAGGTTGTTTGGGGTCAGTAGTTATTTGTGAAAGCCAGTCATTTTCTTGCCTTTTGACAGGTTGGTGCAAAGGTGCTAAACGCTCTTGCAAACGCAAAAAAGCAGTTTTTTCAATATCTGTAATTTGACCAAAAACAGGAAATTTAGCACAAAATAAGCATAAAAATAGCAATAATATTTTTTTCATTTTTGTAGTTAGCTTTTTGTATTTTTGTATTGCTCCCTTTGGGGCTGGGGGCTTTTCTTGTGATGCCAGGTGTTTCCATCTGACACCAAACAATCTCTATAAAATTGACTTATATTTATCATAACAAAGATTTAAAAGCGCATTTGTCGTCAGGTGGAAACACCTGACGACACAGGAATTTTTTTCATTTTAAGTAATTAAATATTGTATTTTTCGTAATTCGTAATTGATAATTCGTAATTGACTACTGTATTTCTTCCAATATTTTTGGTAAAATCTCCTCTTCTAAATATTCTTCTGCTCGTTTGTGTGCATCTAAACCTGATGCGGTAAAGTTTTTGATTTGAAAACCTTTCAAATTTGGTTTATTATGAGAAAAAAACTCATTCTTACTACTTGGCTCAATTCCACGCACCGAAAGGCTAAGTAAAGTATTATAAATGTCGTTAGAAATGCCATTTGCTTCTGTGTTGGTAGAAATTTCTAACCAAAAAGTAGCTTTTTCTGGATTTTCAGTAATACTAATGCCTCTTTTTGTCAATAATTCCTTCATAAAACGGCTTAAAGGTGCATTCTCTAGGCTGATATTCAGGTTTTTCTCTTTTGAGATAATGTAGGCAATTTGTTTTTCTTTCTCCAAAATAATTGTTGTATTGGGTATGCGTAAACGAGATAAAAACAAAGCAAAAACCGCATTTTGAGCGTTTGTAGGACTAATATTTGTTAAATCCGTTTCCACTAAAATTTGATGGTTTTTAACGTGAGAACGCAATTTTTGCAAATCCAGCGTTATATTTCCTTGCGCATTGCTGACGTAATTGCGTGTAAGCTCTCCTCGTCCCTCCGTAAAAAGTGCTTTAATGGGCAAATTTTCTAGTTTTTTGTTTTTATAAAGAATTTCAAAAACTATTTTTGGAAGATTTTTTTGTATGATAATAGTTGTTTGGGGCGTTTGTAGGCGTATATTATCCAAAATATCTTGAATATTATTGTAGATACTTGTGCCAAGCATTATATTTTTGCCTTGATATTGTACTTCATTTGCATCATTCCAATACTTTTCTATTGCCATTAGGGCAGAAATATAGTTGTCTAGTGCAGAGATTATTTTGTCGTTTTGTTGGTCTGATTGTGCTTTTTCATAGAAATTAAGGGCAATTTTTTGGGCATCATTGCGTTTTTTTTCTTGCTGATTTTTGTATTCTGCTTTTGAAAGTCTGTAATAAAGCCAATAACCACCAGTTTCGTCTTCGTGTGTGCCTACAAGCTCAAAATTTTCAAAATCTGTTTGAGATTTTACTTTTGTACTAGCTTCATAACTCTCTTTAAATGAAGAATTTACACCATTTACGGTATTTGTTTTACTGTCCATTTGATAAAGCAAAGAGGTGGCAGAAACAGAAACTTTTATCTCTGAACTCAAATCTTCTAATGCTTTTTGCTTTGCAACTTGTTGATAATCATTGATTTGCTTTGCAGAATAACCAATTCCTGTATAATAAATACTAGAAATAGGTTTTTCACGCACCCACGCAGGGCTATTTTTACGCAAAACTAGGCTATCTTTGTTGATAGCTTGCTTTTTTGGTGTACTGGAAGGTGTGCAAGCATTAAGTAAGATAAGCAAAATAACAGCCCCCAAACCCCCAAAGGGGGCTTTAAATACAAGTAAAAAGTTTTTCATAATTTTTTATAGAGATAATAAAATTATTCAACTTCCCGAAAGTTGGAAACTTTCGGGAAGTTTTTCTGCAATAATAATTAAAAACCGTGCCAATTTACATAGATTTTCCTTCTAAAAAACCTTTTTTACAAGAAAGGTGTTTTAAAATTATGAATAATCCAGAAAAAACCTTTATGAATAATTTAGAAAATATTAAGCAAAAGATGTCTGCTGAAAAATACTTAGAAGTAATTTCATTGCTAAAACCGCATTTGCAGGGCAATGAATATGATTTGGAGGCTTTGCACATAAGAGCGCAAGCAAATTTTAAGTTAGAGAAATTTGCAGAAAGTCTGGCAGATTTTGATTATTTGCTTAATCTTTTGCCAAAAAATGCTGATATTTATGCGGATAGAGGGCTTGTAAGGCACTTTTTGAGAGATGCACAAGGCGCATTAGCTGATTTTGATATGGCACAAGAAATTGAGCCTGAAAATCCGTTTAGATATGCGTGTAGGGCGTTTATTTGGGCAGCAGTAGGCAATTTTGAAAATGCAGTAAAAGATTATGAAAAAGCCATAGAATTAGACCCAGATGATGCCGTTGCACACAATAATCTTGGACTTTTACAAGAGAAATTAGGAAGAAATGATATTGCTCAAAAACATTTTAAAGTGGCTGACAAACTATCTGGCGTGGTTTATTCTTCTCAAAATAATGATTTAGCAACTCAAAAAGTAGAAATTTCTACTAAAAATAATACACAAACATCAGAAAATAATATAACGCAAAATAATCAACAAAAAACATCAGAAAAAAACATAAAAAACAGCTATTGGAGCATTTTTAAGCAAGTTTTTACAGAAAAAGATAAATTTAAAGAGTTTTTGTATTTTATTATGGGAAAGAAAATGTAAATTTACGTTTTAAAACCAATTACGAATTACAAATTACGAATTACGAATGAATAGAAAATGGCTATTTCTGCTTTTGAAAGTAGCAAACCTAAAATAAAAAACTTTTGAAAAATCTATTTATAACAGGTGCTACGGGCTTTATTGGTAGTTTTATTGTGCGCAAATTCTTGGAAAATGGCTACAAAATCCGTGCGCTTACACGCAGGGAAGGGCATTTTGGACTACTTTCAGACATTTCGGACAGAATAGAGTGGCTTATTGGAGATATTTTGGATATTCCCTCGCTAGAAATGGCTATAAAAGATGGGGATATTGTTGTCCACGCTGCTGCAATAGTCAGTTTTGACAAAAATGAACAAGAAAAAATGTTGCAAACCAACATAGAAGGCACAAAAAATGTAGTGAATGTTTGTTTGGAAATAAATATTAAAAAACTTGTTTTTATTAGTTCTGTGGCAAGTTTAGGGCGTACCAAAAAACAACAAACTATCAATGAAAATGCTAAATGGGACAACGAGGGCGAGGATTCTGTGTATGCACGTTCAAAATATTTTGCAGAAATGGAAGTTTGGCGAGGTATTGCGGAAGGTTTGCCTGCGGTAATGCTAAATCCGTCTGTGGTGCTTGGTGCAGGTGATTGGGACGTGAGTAGTACACAGATTTTTAAGTATATTTATCAAAAAAAGCCATTTTATGCAAAAGGAAAGGTTAATTTTGTTGATGTGAGAGATGTAGCAGTGGCTAGTTTTTTGCTTGCGGAAAATGCAATAACAGAACAAAGATTTATTTGTAATGCTGGAAATATTCATTATAAAGAGCTTTTTGAAAAGATTGCGACACTTTTTTCTGTAAAACCACCAAACATATTGTTATCAACTTTTTTATCAGAAATATTTTGGCGTTTGGCGTGGATAGGAACACTTTTTAGTAAGAAAACACCACTTATCACCAAAGAAACGGCACGTATGGCACAACAAAGCTACTTTTATGAAAATGATAAAATAAAAAATACACTTTCATTTGATTTTCGTAATTTGGACGACACACTAGCGTGGGCATGTGAGGAGATTAAAAGCAAACAAAATAAATTGTAATTAAAAAATAAATAAAACATTGATTATCAATTATTTAAAATGAGTTTAGACCCAAAAGTAGATTTAGTTTTTAAGAAATTATTTGCGACAGAAGAAAATAAAGACCTTCTGATGTCGTTGATTAACGCTATTTTGCCTGAAAACGAGCAGATAGTTAGCGTAATTCTTAAAAATCCTTATCAAAATTCTGATTATGCAAAAGGTAGATTATCTATCTTGGACATCAAAGCGGAAGGTGAAAATGGCACGCTCTATGATATTGAGATGCAAATGCGTTATTTTGACTTTTTTCCAAAAAGAACACTTTATTATTGGTCTAAAATGTTTGGTAGCCAGCTAGATAATACAAATGTTCCTTATGAAAAACAATATGACAAAGATTATATTTTTAGGAAATTAAGAAAATGTATTGTGATTAGTCTTATGAATTTTATTTATTTTCGCAAAGATACAACACACGTTAGATGCTTTACTATCAAGGACAAAGTAACAAATAAAAGACACAAATCCCTAGATTATTTAGATTTATATTTCGTTGAATTACCAAAATTTAAAACGGATTTATCAATAATGGAAACAGTACAATCAATAGAAACCGACTGGCTTAATTTTCTTAAAACTGCTTGGAATGAGAAAGGAGAACTGCAAGTTTTCCCTAATGAAAGCCCACTTGTAGCAAAAGCAAGAGAAAAACTGCGTGTAATGGCACTCTCCCTAGAAGAGAGAGTTTATTATGAAGGACAACAAAAAGCTATTCTAGACCACAATGCAGCAGTACATTATGTGGAAAGAATCAAAAGAAAGTTAGTGAAAAAAGAAGCAGAAATTAGTACAAAAGAAGCAGAAGTTGATGCGAGAAAAGCAGAAGTTGATGCAGAAAAAGTAGAACTTGAAAAGAAAGCCCAAGAAATTGAAAATGAAAGATTTGAAATAGTCCGAAAACTTATAAAAACAGGCTCTGATAATGAATTTATTGCAAATATTACAGGATTTTCAGAAGAAATAATAGAAAAATTGCGCAAAGAAATGGCGTAAAAACTGCAGTAAAAACAAGAAAAAACGACTACAAAAACAATATGGATAAAGAAGAAAGTACAGAAGAACTTGTAAGAAAGTTTGAGGAAATGCTCAAAAATGAAGGACATTATTTTTTTGATGAAGATATGTATTTAGATGTGGCAGAACACTACATCAGCAATGATATGCCAGAAAGTGCCTTAGAAGTCTGCAAAACAGGTTTAGATGTTTTTCCACTTTCAATGGAAATCTCTATTATTTATACTCAAATACTTCTTACGCTTGGAAAAGCAGAAAAATCTTTGGAAGTATTAGAAAATTTGGAGAATATTCACCCAAATCAGCCTGATATTGCGCTTATCAAAAGTACCGCACATTGCTATTTAGGGCATTTTGAGCGAGCTATTTCTGTACTTAAAACATCAATAGAAAGTGCAGAAAATAAAGAAGATTTTTACTTTAATATGGGGCTTGCCTACCAAAGTTGGGACAAGTTTAGCCTTGCTATTGATGTTTATAAAAAAACAATTTTGTTGGATAATACCCACGAGGGAGCTATTTTTGAGCTTGCATATTGTTTAGAAGAACTTGACAGACTAGAAGAAGGTATTACTTTTTATAAAGAACTTATTGATAAAGACCCTTATTCCTATGTTTCTTGGTATAATCTAGGTGATATTTATCATAAAGCAATGCGTTATAGTGAAGCAGTAGAGGCTTTTGACTATGCCATCACTATAAAAGATGATTATGAAGATGCCCATTTTTATATGGGAACGGCTTTTATGAACCTAAAAGATTATGATAATGCTAGAAAAGCATTTTTGCGTACTTTGGAATTAGAAGATGAAGACCCAAATGCTGATACTTTGTGCCATATTGGCGCAAGTTATGAGAAACAAGAAAACTACGAAAAAGCTATTCAGTATTATAGAAAAGCAATAACTGCTGATGATGAATGGCACGAGGCTTGGTATGGGGCAGGTGTTTGTCTTGATGCTGCAGGGAAATGGTTTGATGCCTTACAATTTGTGCAAAAAGCTAAACAACTTGATGACGAAAACCCTCTTTATTGGACTTCACAAGCACATTTAGATTACAAAATTGGTAATATTTTATCTAGTCTTGCCTCTTATGAAAAAGCATCAGAACTTGACCCTTTTAATCCCAAAATATGGCTTGATTGGTCATTTATTTACTATGAGCAGGGAAATTATGAAGAGGCTATTAGTGTAATAGAAACCGCACTTGCAGAAACACCTGATAATGCAGAATTTATGTATAGAATTGTTGCCTATTTGATGGAAGCAGGTAAATATAAACAAGCATTTGAGTACCTAGAAACAGTTTTAGCCATTGATTATGATGGACACATACAATTATATGAGTTTTTCACTGACTTAGAAGTCCAAAAAGCACTTTTTAAAATCATAGAACAATACAAGAGTGAGTAGTGTCGTAGTGTGTAGTGAGTAGTGAAATACAATGTAGAACGTATTTCACTACACATTATTTCACTACACACTATTTCACTATTTCACTACTCACTATTTTACTAAAAAAATATGGAAATATTAGACAAAATAAATAACCTACAAACGCAAATAGAAGCGTTTTTGATAGAAAATAAAGAGCAATTAGAGCAATTTCGTCTGAAATTTTTGAGCCAAAAAGGAGAAATTCCTGCGCTAATGGACGAAATGAAAAATATTGCGCCAGAAAACCGCAAAGCATTTGGAATGAGTGTTAATCAGCTTAAAAACCTTGCTACAAACCTTCATAAAGAGAAACTTGAGGCTTTTGCAAGTGTAGTTACCAAAACGCAAGCTCCAACAGACCTCACTTTGCCTAACGCTGTTGATGAGCTGGGAAGTATGCACCCTCTGACCATTGTCAGAAATCAAATTATTGCTATTTTTGAGAGAATGGGCTTTAATCAGTCTGAAGGACCTGAAATAGAAGATGATTTCCATAATTTTACAGGGCTAAATTTCCCTGAAAATCACCCTGCTCGTGAAATGCAAGATACGTTTTTCTTAGAAAAAAATCCTGATATTGCCTTGCGTACACATACTTCGTCTGTGCAAATACGTGTGATGGAAAGCAAACAACCACCAATGCGTACTTTTTCTATTGGGCGTGTGTACCGCAACGAAGCCATTTCTGCAAGGGCGCACTGCATTTTTCATCAAATGGAAGGGTTTTTTATTGATGAAAATGTGAGTTTTGCTGATTTGAAACAAACACTTTATCATTTTGCCAAAGAAATGTTTGGACAAGATACGCAAATACGTTTTCGTCCTTCTTATTTTCCTTTCACAGAGCCAAGCGCAGAAATTGATATTTCTTGTGATATGAACAACCCAAAAGGTTGTCAGCTTTGCGGAGGTTCAAAAAATATCTGCAAAGGAACAGGTTGGGTAGAAATTGGTGGCTCTGGAATGATAGACCCAAACGTATTAGACAACTGTGGTATTGATAGCAAAAAATACACTGGTTTTGCCTTTGGAATGGGTTTAGAACGTATGACAATGCTCAAATACCGCATCAAAGATTTGCGTCTATTCACGGAAAATGATTTGAGATTTTTGAAGCAATTTGAAGGAATAGAAGGGTAGTTTTTTAGTGTGTAGTGTCGTAGTGTGTAGTGAAATACATTGTTTGCGGTTTTTTGTAGATACGCACCGCAGTGCGTATCCACATAGAACAACACGAAAGCAAACAAAACCATAATAATTAAATTGGAACAAATACATTGCTCTACGTGG
>JANYGM010000462.1 GCA_025362415.1 bacterium | reverse complement strand
CAAGTGCTTTAAAGTCTGTTTTGCCGTCTGCTTTAGCTGACGGTGCAAAAAACTTCAAGTGCCAAAACGAAAGTAAACCAGACTAGCCTGACGGCTATGGGGCAAGCCCAGCCCCTACATTATACATTTGTTTCAATTTCTAAATATCTAAAAAAATAATCAGCGTTATCCCACAAAAAAATTTGTGTGATAACGCTGATATTTGAGATTAAAACAAAACTAAAAATTATTTTTTTGCATAAATTGTTTTTACAATTTTCTTGTTTTTTACTCTCCTAAAACCATTGATACCCAATGGAATCCAACCTAAAATAGGGATAAAATAGGCTAAAATTATAGGATTTTGGAAAATTATGCGCCAAGTAGAAAGAAAACCAAGTTTTAGTTTTGAGGTATAATCTTTCTTTTTTAGGCGCACTCTATCAAATTCTTTACACAAAAGCGGCCACCCAAAAGGCAAAGTATAAGGAAACATTTTGATATTTCGCCAAATTCCCTTAAAAAAAGAACCCCATTGATACGGATTTTTACCATATTTTTCTGCGCCTGCGGTAAGTTCTGCCTGCATCTGAATTTGTATTTTTTCTGCTATTGCTGTAAAATCTTCATAGGTAAGTTCCTCAAAAGGCTTATCAGTCATATCAGAAGGACGTATGCGCTTGCCCATCACATACGTAAGGCGTGCAGGAAAACCCATATAAAATACCCAAGGAAAAAGCAACACAAAAATAGTAATAAAGCCAACAGGCAAAAATGGTATGCCAATAAAATTTATTATTTTGTTTACAAGCGGGAAAGTATAGGTATAAGGATTGATATATTCACCATTTACAGTAGAAAACGGAATAATGTCAGTTTGATATTTTAGGCTCATACGCACCATAGACGTAGAAACCTTTTGAAATTGGTATCTTTTATCAAAACCTTTTCCTATTCCTGGCACGCCTTCTGGATAAACCATAATATTGAAGTCGTTTTGATGCATCATAGTATCAAAATTAAGGCTGGAGGCATCAATACTAGAGCCAACATTTTTCCAAAAATAATTGATTTGATACGTATTCATTAGAACAGATGCCGACAACATAGGAGAAGTAATGGGTCTTATGGCATTTGGACCATAATCACAAAGTTTGTGAATACGGTAGGCAAGCACCATAGCGTCCCAAGGAAAAGCCATTCCAGAGTGATTACTAGCAAAAATAAGCGGAATATCAGGGTTGTTTCTTTGAGGATAATCTTCAAAACCAACCATTTCTGAACGAAAATAAGCATCATCAAGCAAGGTCATCACGTCTTGGCAGAAAAACTTGCTGACAGTTACATCTTCAAAATGGTCTGTGAGAATGTGCATATTCTCCTTTATTTCCTCATTATAATATTTGTCTAATAAATCTCGCATAAATTATTTAAGTTGATATAAATTGTTTTTTTAATAAATTGTTTGCCACAGATACACAGATAATACAATTAATATTTTGTATTTTCGTACTTCGTACTTCAAACTTCCCTCCTCAAACCTCGTACTTCGTACCTCAAAACTACCTTCCTCCAATATATTTTTCTCTAAAATATTCTTCATATTCTTCTCCATACGCTCCAATTCTATCTATTATGTTAGCAATTTCATTTTTTGAAAGGTCTGTAAGTTCTCTAATATGTTTGAGATAAAGCCAATTTTCTACACGAGTAAAGCCTATTCCAAATAAGACGTGTCCTATATCTAGTGCATCAGTAGCGACTTCTCCCATTTTTCCGTTAGGAACTTCAATAAGTGGGCAAAATACTTGAAAATAATTCTCTTTATTGGTTTCATCATAAAAAACATCAATCCAAATAGACGCATTGCCTTTACTGAGATTCCATTGTCCGTCTTCTACAATGTCGTCTTCGTCCATTCCACGACATTCAATAGGGTCAACTCCCAACTCTTTGATAACTTCTTCTACTATTTTGTAATAATCTGTGAGTATGCTCATAGTTTAGCTATTATTTTCTTTCAAAAATGTAAATAAATCTTGGATAAATCAAATTTCTTGTAAACTTTTTTGTTATTATCTTAGAAAACCTACGAAATTTGTTTCCTATCTTGTTTATACTACAAACAGGAAATATTTTAAAAAATACAAAAATTGCTTCTATTGCCCCTAAATCCCTAGCGTAGCGCAAGGGAATTTTAATACAAAACAAATCCTCGTGAATGTATTAAAAGCTTCTTGCGCTACGCTTGGGTTGGGGCAAAAATCCGAAATTCTTCCCGTTCAAAGTATAGTTCCTGCGGAACGGCATATTTATGAATATACCACTCTGTTGGTGCTGAATGTATTTTTTGACCTATTTTCTATAAAACTAGCCCTTGCTA
>JANYGM010000497.1 GCA_025362415.1 bacterium | reverse complement strand
TACTTTGTGTTGTCGGGTGTTTCCACCCGACAACAAATATAGCTTTTAAATACCAGTTTTTGGAGAAAATAAAACGTAAAAATCATTATTTTCTCCAAAATGAAAAACCTAAAAGCGCATTTGTCGTCAGGTGGAAACACCCGACAACACAAAGTATAGCACTTTTTTAGAAATTAACATTACTGGGGGCAAGCCCAGCCCCTACATTTTCCTCTACTATCAATATTTTGTATTAAAGTCCCCTTTGGGGATTTAGGAGCGACAATTCAGAAAATTCACCATTATTTCCTTTCCAAAATCTGTCAAAATGCTTTCTGGGTGAAATTGAACGCCAAAAATAGGTAAAGTTTTATGTTCTATTGCCATTACAACACCTTCAAAATCAGTAGCCGTAATTTCCAAATTACTGGGAACAGTGGCACTTTCCAACGCCCACGAATGATAACGCCCAACCTTAAATTCAGTTGGAATATTACGTAAAAGTTTGTTAGAATGATGCTTTATAGGGGTAGAAACTCCGTGTAAAGGTGCATCAATATTTACCAAATTTGCGCCAAAAACTTCTCCTATTGCTTGCATTCCAAGACAAACACCAAAAAGGGCTTTAGTGTTTTGATAAGTTTTTATCAGCTCACACATAATACCTGCATCACGAGGCACGCCTGCACCAGGCGAGAGAATAATTTTATCATAATTATTTACGTCAGCAAGGCTAATTTCGTCATTTCTAAGTACATCTATCTCAAAAACTGAATTTTCTTTGACAAGTTGCACCAAATTATAGGTAAACGAGTCGTAATTATCAAGCATCAAAATTTTCATATTTTTTGTATTAAAGTCACTTTTTGGGATTTGGAGGCTATTATTTTAAAAATTTTCAGCTTCTTTGAGTGCTTTTCTCAAAGCGGCTAATTTGTTATCAACTTCTTTCAATTCACTTTCAGGATTTGACTTCAAAACCACGCCTGCGCCTGCTCTATAATAGATTTTATTATTTTTTGTAAGAAAAGAACGAATAATAATTGCCTCGTTAATATCTCCTTTGAAATCAATAAAACCAATACTTCCACCATAAAAACCACGTGGAATACCCTCTATTTCTGTTAGAAGTTGTATGGCACGTACTTTGGGCGCACCAGAAAGCGTACCCGCAGGAAACGTATCAGCCATAATCTTAACTCCTTCATTTATAGCATTTTGATTAGTATTTTGAGGTTTATCTTGATGATTATTTTGATGATTATTTAGTGTACCTTTTACAGTAGAAACGAGGTGAATAACGTGGCTATACTGCTTTGCAGACTTATATTCAACCACTTTTACATCTTTGCAATGCCTATTTAGGTCATTACGAGCCAAATCCACGAGCATTGCGTGTTCTGCGGTTTCTTTTTGGTCTTCTGATAACAAAACTGCTAGTTTTTGGTCATCTTCTTTATTTCCTGTACGCTTGTATGTGCCTGCAATAGGATTTATAAGTGCTTCATTATTAGATATTCTGATTTGTGCTTCTGGAGAAGAGCCAAAAATTTTATAAGCTCCATAATCAAAGAAAAACATATAAGGAGAAGGGTTGATGTGCCTCAAAGCCCTATAAACATTAAATTCATCTCCCATAAAATCACGCTCAAAACGCCTAGAAAGCACCATTTGGAAAACATCACCAAGTTTGCAATGATTTTGAGCAGTTTTGATTTTCTCCAAAAACTCATTTTCAGTATCATTTACTCTCTCTTCCGACTGAATTTTAAAAGGGAAAGTGCCTGCACGCTTTGTGAGAACAGTTTCCACGAAATTATCCAACGTAGAAAGCGCATCAATTTCCGTATTTTCAATAAAAACCACCTCACCATTAAAGTGATTGAAACAAATTACGTACTGAAACAAACGGTAATCAATAATAGCTACCTCATTATCTGTTTTGGGGCATAAATTAGCCTTTTTTGTTTCAAAATAACGCACCGCCTCAAACGACTGAAAACCAAAAAAACCATTGATAACACCATCATTCTGATTATTATTCTGATTGTTATCTTGTTGATTATTGACATCAAAAGTACCAAAAAAATTGCTTAATTCTTCTTGAATAGTGTTTATTTCATTAGTTAATTTTTGTATTTTTTCATTTTTATAGAATGTAGTTAGTTGATTTTCATTGAGTTGTATTCCTGCAATGGGTTGCGCACAGATGATAGAACGGGAGTTGCGTGTGTCATCATTTTCAGAACTTTCTAGCAAAATACTTCCTGCAAAAATACCCCTGATAGTCAGATAAACACTAATTGGCGTTATTTGGTCTGCATACACTTTTTTAGTGTAACTTTTGAGCTGATATTTATTATTCATAAAATTTATTTCATAAAATATTTAAGTGCTTTAAAACAAAAAAAGTCTACCAAACGGCAGACTTTTCTAATATTTTTCTAAAACTTTAATAAGTTTTTGTTCAAAAATATATCAATAGGTTGCTTAGTTCGTACTTTTTGGAGTAGAACCTTGCCACCAACCCTGTAAACAGATTTGTAAATTACTTTTTGAGTTACTTTGAACTTTTAAAAGTTTCATTTTGGTATGATTTTTATTTTGATGCGCAAACATAAGCGTAATTTTTTAGATAACAAAATTTTTGTTGTTTTTTTTCAAAAAAATTGTATTAACTCACAATTCACAACTTACAACAATTACGCTTTTTTCAAAAAGCAGGTTTTTAGTACAATTTTCATTTTTTCAATGCTACAATCAACTTCTTCATCATTATTTGTAAGGCGTATTTTCTTTACTATTGTTCCTCTTTTGAGCGTAATTGTACTACCTTTCACCTTCAAATCTTTTATTAAATGTACTGTATCACCGTCATTTAGAATAGTTCCGTTGGAATCTTTGACATTTGAAGAAGTGTTTTCTTCTTGATTTTTATCTGAAATTTCTTCATCTGAATAGTCATAATTGTAGTTTTTATTTTTTTTCATTCTTTTTTGTTGAAATTTTATATTCTCATTATTTTTCTCAAAATTACACAAAATAATAGCATTATAATAGCTTTTTCCTTGTTTTTTCTGTACTTTTGTTGTCGTCATTCGTAATTGATAATTCGTAATTGAAAAAAATGCTTGTTCCAGAAAAAATTGAAAAAATCATTTTAGGCATAGACCCAGGCACACGCTTTATGGGTTATGGCGTGATTAAAGTTATAGGCAAAAAAATTGAAGTATTGCAATATGGCGTTATCAATCTGGAAAAATATATTGGTTATGAAATCAAATTAAAGAAGATTTTTGAGCGTGTGGCGCAAATAGTGGAGGAATTTATGCCTGATGCAATGGCACTAGAAGCTCCTTTTTATGGAAAAAACGTACAATCAATGCTAAAATTGGGAAGAGCGCAAGGCGTGGCAATGGCGGCTGCGCTTGCTCGTGAGATACCCATAAGCGAGTATGCACCACGCAAGGTCAAGCAATCCGTAACAGGAAATGGTGCAGCAGATAAGCACGAATTAGCAGAAATGCTAGAAAAAATACTTGATTTTAAGTTTGATGTTGGCACAATGTCAGATGCTTCTGATGCACTTGGGGTGGCACTTTGTCATCATTATCAAACAGAAAACTCCATAGGAATGTCCAAAAGCAAATCTTGGGGTGATTTTGTTAAAGATAATCCTACTTCTGTTGTTTCTAAAAATAATTTAGAAACAACAGATAATCTTTCAAATGCTACTGATAATGTTTCTTTAGATATTTTAAAGAAGAAAAAACCCTCCAAAACAGACAATAGGATAACTTTTGCCCAAATGGAACTTACAAGGAAAATTAAAAAATAGTAATGATGTGTGATATATGATGTGTGATGTATGATGTAAATACATTGTTTACGAGTACATTGTTCACAATAAAAAATACATCACACATCATATATCACACATCACACATCATATATCAAAAAATGTTTGCATACGTAAAAGGGAAACTCGTGAGCTTAGAAGCCACAAATGCTATTATTGAGGCAACTGGTGTAGGTTATGAAATGCGTATTTCTGTTAATACTTATACCAAAGTTCAGGCACAAGTAAGTGAAAAAGCAGATGAAAACGTACAACTATTTACGTATTTGCAGGTGCTTGAAAATGCCCATAATTTGTTTGGATTTGCCGAAATCTCTGAAAAAAGATTGTTTTTAGACTTGATTAGCGTATCTGGGATAGGTCCTAATACCGCAATTATTATGCTTTCGTCACTTTCTCCCGCAGAAATTCAGCGTGCTATTGCAAGTGAGGACGTAAAAACCGTTCAGAGTATCAAAGGAATTGGTGCAAAAACCGCTCAACGTGCCATTTTGGAACTAAAAGACAAAATGAAAAAATACGGTATTCCTGACGAAAATGGTAAAACAAGCAATGCGCCAAGCTACCGTTCCAACAAAGATGAGGCACTTAATGCATTACTTACATTGGGTTTTGTGAAGGCTGTCGCAGAAAAAAATATAGAAATGGTGTTAAAATTGCGTGGAAACGACCTTTCTGTAGAAAATATCATCAAAGAAACACTAAAAATGTAATTTTGAATTAGTAATTTTGAATTAGAAATTAAGAATTGTGAATAAAATATTTTGTATTTCATTCACAATTCCTAATTTATAATTCCTAATTATTTTGCAAAATGTTCTTTTAAAAAGGCATATTTTTGGTTTTCAGTCATTTTGTCACTTGTTGCGGTTTCAATTTTGATTTTGTCAAAATGATGATTCTCTTTCAAAATATTATGAAGTTCTGTTTTTGCGCTGGTTGGTCCAAAAAGCAATACTTCATCATAATTTTTAATGATTTCGCCAAGTTCTTTGTAAAATTCTGCCTGCAAATGTTGTTCTTTGTTGTGCATTAGTTGCTCACTTTTGCCCAGACTTTCTCCTTTCTCTTCATTGGTAAACTTCGCATCTAGTGTTTGAGTTTCCATTTTTTCAGTTGAAAACTCTATTATATGAGCGTTTGAATGATCCATCCAAATGCCTAATCTTTTCTTTGCAATTTGCATTTTCTGTATAATTTAGGTTAAAATAATCATACAAATTTAGGTAGATTTATTATCAATATTGTTGCAAAATTCTGTAAAACATTTACACTTTTCTAGTTTTATAACTAAAAAAGCCCTTTCAAACAAAGTTTTGAAAGGACTTTAAAAGATGTAATTATTTCGTACCTCGTACCTCAAACTTCGTACCTAAGATTATGCTTTTGCTTTTTTTGCTGCTGCTTTTACTTCTGCAACGGCATCTTTAATGTCGTCTTTTCCAGCATCTAATTTGTCTTCAATAACTTCTACAACCGTTGCGGTAGCGTCAGAAATAGCTTCTTTTGTACCTTCAAAAGCTGTTCCAAAAGCATCTTTCATTTTTGTAGCTGCTTCTTTTGCAGTTGCAGTTACGTCACCTTCCAAAGTTTCTAATCTTTTCAAAACTTCTTTAAAATCACCTTCAGAGATAAATCTGAAATTAGCAACTACTTTTTCTATCAAAGATTTTAGTTGAGATTCAAATTCGTCACGTTTGCTTTCTGTGTTTTTCAAGAACTCTTCAACCATTTTCTTACCTTCGTCAGTAGATAATTTGCTATCTTCTACCATTTTATCAACAGAAGATTTCAAAGTTTCTGCTGTAAGTGACACTAGACCAACGCCTGTGTAAATGAATTTTTTAAATAAATCTTGCATTTTCTTAAATATTTATTGTGAATTTATTATGAAATTTTTTCTTATGAAAATTATGTTTTCGGTTACTTCTTTTGATTATTGTTGAAGTAATTTTCTAACTGATGCAAAGATAATACAGCTAAAAACCATTTGCAATTTTTTTGTACTATTTTTTTGTCTTTTTTTACCAATTATTGCAAAAACTCTATTTTTCAAATTTCAAATTGTACTTTTCCAAGATTGAAAATGATATTTTTTCTGTCATCTCACATTTTTTACTTCAGTACCCAATATTTATGTTTGGAAAAAAAGAAAATTTTAATTAGCTTGAATTTTTTGTGCTGTAATCTATAATGATTTATAGCTCATAATTAAACTTTTTTATGGAAAATACGCAATTATCAGATAAAAAAACTATTTATGGAGTGATAACAGCCTCTTCTGTTGGCACACTCATTGAATGGTACGACTTTTATATCTTTGGAAGTTTGCCAATAATGCCCATAGCTGCCAAACTTCCAAAGA
>JANYGM010000420.1 GCA_025362415.1 bacterium | reverse complement strand
TGTAAAAGTTCCGTTGCAAAATAGTGTCTTGTTGTTTGGTGAGGACACCAAACAATGTTATAACCCACGTTTGGTGTCCCCACCAAACGTTTTTCCCAAAAGTTGCAACGAATAATTTACAGTAACAATGGGTTTTATTTCACAAAATTAAGAAAAAAAACAGTTTTTATTTTTTTATTAGAAAATAAGTCGTACATTTGTGGCTCAAAGAAAAAGAAAAATTGCAACTCCTTTATAATTCTTTGAAAAACAGTACAAAAATAAGGTAACTTGACCGAGCGGTTAGGTAGAGCTCTGCAAAAGCTCCTACGGCGGTTCAAATCCGCCAGTTACCTCAGCAAAAAACGCTTAAAATGAAAGTTTTAAGCGTTTTTTTTATGTTCTTTTGAGAAATCTTCTAAAATATAACCAATGCTTTATTTATCAAAGTATTAGTTTCTGATTTTAATTTAAAAACGTTGTTTTCTACATTGTTTAGTGGCGTTTGGTAGCGTTCTGTTTTGGTTTCAGATGCAATTTCCATTACAATAAAGCATTTTTGCTGTTGTGTTATTTGTGTTTTTAGGATAAAATTATCTTTTGGTGTAGCTTTGTCATAATTACTCTTAATTGTGGGATTTTTTGCCATTAAAGTTGGTAATAGACTAGATGAAAAATCTTTTATTTCAGGTTCTTCTTCTCCTTGCTTTTCAACTAATATTTTTGCAGGAACAAAAATTGGTTCTACAAATGTATGTGTAGAATCTTCTAGCCAAATAGCTATTATAGGCATTTTTGCAACTTTGTTTTTTTCTATTAAAATGCTTATAGGTGTCCCTTTTAGGCTTTTATTTGTTTCAATTTCTTCAAAAGCTATTTTTTTAACTTGTTCTCGTTTCTTAGCAAAAACCCTCCCAGCCTCTGCCACAGGCTCTAAAATATTTGTACCCACACCAATCAACAAAACACCAAAAATAATGCTTGCCACAAGTAATTCCTTTTGGAATTTCCCACTTGTACGGTCTTTTGAGTAATTTTTGAGAGATTGCCAATTATTGATAACGTGAAAAATGGCAAACCCAACAAATAAAAGCCCAAAAATAGTGTGTCCTATTTCTACAATATGCGCTTTTTGCTTGAAATAAAGCAACAAACCAGAAATTGCAAGCGTGAAAAACGCAAAGGCAATAGTCAAACTAATGATATTTTTTCTTTTCATTTTTAAAGTTAATTTTAGAATTAATAGAGTAATAATTTCAAACGCAAAAATAGAAAATATTTTTTAGAAATAGGTTTTAATAATTCTTAATAAACCAGTGTAAATAGAAAATTTTGATAATCAAGTCATTAAGTTATCAAGCATTTTTAGTACAAAATTTATTTATTTTTTGTTTTTCCAAAAAAACAGTATTATTGCAGTATAATCTCTCTCTAAAAATCATCAAAAACAATTCAAAAAATGAAAAAAATTCTTGTAATAATTAGCGTTGTTGCCATTCTCTCAAACACGTTATCAAGTTGTGGCGGAAAAGCAGATAAGGCAAAAGAAGAAAATAAAACTTCTGAACTTTCTTCTAACAAAGCAGTAGACAAATCTTCTGAAAAAAAAGAAGATAATACTTCAAAAGTTGAAGTTGAAGAAACAACAAACGCAGCAAAAACGGCTGTCGTAACAGCCAAATCTGGGCTTACAATGCGTACAAAGCCCTCAATGAAATCAAAAATCATTGACCTTATTCCTGCCAATGGCGTAGTGGAAATCCTAGAAAAAGGAGAGGCAATTACGCTTAAAGGAAAAGAATCTAATTGGTATAAAGTGCGTTTTGATGAAGAAGAAGGCTATTGTTTTGGTGGATATTTGCGTATGGGCAATAAATTGGAAGCTACTAGCGACACAAAAACTAATACTTCTGAAGATGAACACAATACAAATATGGACGGAGGCTTACAAAAAGCTCTTATCAGCGCAGAAGGAGGCTTAACTTTGCGTGAAAAACCATCTCAAAAGGGAACTTCTATCACTAATATTCCAAATAAAACAGAAGTAGTTATTTTGGAGTTTTTAGAAAAATCTTCTACCATTGCTGGCAAAACAGGCAACTGGTGTAAAGTACGTTTCAAAAGCAAAGAAGGCTATATTTTTAGTCCTTATTTGAATTTTAGTACTGCTACCGTTTCTGCCAAATCTGGGCTTACTCTGCGTGAAGAGCCAAGCAAAGAAGGCAAGAAAATTACTATTATTCCTTTTGACAAAGAAGTTTATTTGCTTGCAGAAGACCCAATTGTAGATGAAGAAACTGGTATAACGTGGTTTAAAGTCATTTATGGCAACAAGGAAGGTTATGCATCAGCAGAGTTTTTGCAGATTTATGGTTGCTAAATCTATTTTTTAACCACATAGACACAATAGAAGACATAGAATACAAAATTCTATGTTTTTTATTTTTATAATAATTTTATAAACTAAATTCATTATCTTTGTAAATTATAAAAAAAGAAAAGGAAATCAAATTTATTTTAAATCACTTATGGAATTTAGAGAATCTTTTATAAAAGGCGTTTTTGAAATAACTCCACGCATTTTTGAAGATGAGCGTGGTATTTTTTTTGAAGCCTATCAAGAGAAAGTATTTCAAGAAAAAGGCATCAATTTAGCTTTTGTACAAGATAATCAGTCGCTTTCTAAGAAAAATGTTTTGCGAGGTCTGCACCTTCAAAAACCACCTTTTGCACAAGACAAACTTGTTTATGTGCCTTTTGGTAGCGTTATTGATGTGGTAGTAGATATGCGCGCAGACTCTCCAACTTTTGGAAAACACGACACTTTTTTGGTTGATGATAAAAAACATAACCGTGTTTTTGTGCCTGCAGGTATGGCACACGGCTTTATAACACTTACAGAAGCGGTATTTGCTTATAAATGTAGTAATTTTTATCATAAAGAGTCAGAAAGTGGCTTACTTTGGAATGATAAAAAACTTAATATTGATTGGGGAAATAAAAATCCTATTATCTCTTCAAAAGACCTAGAATTACCTACTTTTGAGCAATTTGTAAAAGAAAATTTTTAGAAAATTATGCATAAATATAAAAAAAATATCCTTCCTGTTTTTTTGTTTCTTTTGTTGAGTTTTAGCATTAGTTCTTGTGGAGTTTACCGCCAGAATATTCTGTTTACAACAAAAGGAGACCTTATTTCTAATAAATTGTTGCTTGCACGTATGAACGTAGAAACAAACTATGTACTACAAAAAAATGACCGTATTTCGTTCAGAGTTTATAGTAATAATGGGCAAGAACTCAAAGCCATTGCAGGCGTGGAGCAAGCAAATACTAATATTCCTAATGCTGGTGGTGCAGGACAAGTAGCAGGGCAAGGTGGCTCTGTTAGTGGTACTGGGCAAGTAGGTTTTTTGATAGAAATGAACGGAGAAGTACAACTACCTATGATTGGAAGGCAAAAATTAGATAGCCTAAAACTTAGCCAAGCAGATAGTTTGCTTTCTAGTAAATTTTTGAAATTTTATCCAGAATCTTATGTGCGTACACAATGTATCAGTAGGCGTGTGATTGTGCTTAAAGGAGGTACAGGAATGGTTGTTCCGCTAGTAAATGAAAATGTATCTATTATTGAGATTTTAGCACAAACAGGCGGTTTTCCCAACGACCACAGAGCCAGAAATGTGCGCCTTATTCGTGGAGATTTACAAAAACCAAATGTTTTTTTGATAGATTTATCCACTATTGAAGGTATGCAAAGAGTGAATTTGACTGTTCAGCCCAATGATATTATTTATGTAGAACCAGTTAGGAAAACCTTTGTAGAAAGCCTAAATGACTTTTCACCTATTATTGCCTCTATTTCAAGTGTAATATCACTCGTAGCTATTATTATTACTTTAAGAAGATGATTTTTTGAGGTACGAAGTTGGAATTACGAGGTACGAAAATTATAACAGAAAAGCCTTCAAAATTCTTAGAATTTTGAAGGCTTTTTATTTTTACAAAAGAATGATAATCAAAGTTTTATATTCGTACTTCGTACCTCCAACTTCGTATTTCGTTTATCAATCAGGTTTATCACTCAAAAACTTATTAGTTCCTAATATGTTATTATCATCATTGATATTTAGATTAGATATTTTCTTGTCAGAAGAATGTGCCACTTTGTCCAAATCTACGTTCTGACGCTTGTAAGCTGGAGTTTCGTATTTATCTTTGGCATCTTTAACCTTGTCGTTTTCTTTGTCGTTATCAGAATTATAATTAAAGTTTTTCAGGCGTTCTAGCCTTTTTTGCTCCAAAAGTTGGCGTTTTTTGTCTAATTCCATCTCACCTGTATCTAGGGTAAGATTTTCTTCTTTATTATTATTCTTAAAATCCTTTCTCAATGCTTCTAATTTTTCAGAAGGAAGCATTACTTTTGGCGTATTTTCAACTTCTACGACTACTTTTTTGCTGACAATATTATTAAGCATTGTTAGCTCTGTTTCTTCCAAAATATTGTTGAGCGTATCATTAAGCGTTTCTCTTGGCTTTTCTGAAAGTGTTTCATTGAGAATTTCATTGAATTCTTGCTTAAAATTCTCTCCAAAACTATCCTTAATAATAAATTCACCTACTTTTGTTACGTTTTCTACTGTTTCTACTACGCTTTCAGTAACTGTTTTTACTACCATTTGTGGTATTATTTCAGTTATCACTTCTTTTTTAGGAGAAATTTCGTGTTGTAGATTATGTATTTTTGCCTCTAATTCTGGGGTAATAGTATGCTTTGCAACAATAGGTTGCGTAACAACTTCTATAATTGGAGTGCTATCATTTTCAATATTTGCTTCAACATCTAATTTAGCTATGGCATTATCAGTTGTATTTTTTTTTTCTGTTTTTACATCTGTATCAATAGAAAATCCTGTTGCAATAACGGTAACTCTCAATGCTTCTCCAAGCGTAGAATCTGTTCCTTCCCCAAAAATAAGTTCAGAATATTCTCCTGCGTGTTCTTTTACATATTCTGTAATGAGCATCATCTCGTCCATTAAAAGAGGCATTTGCTCCCCAGACATCATAGAAAGCAATATTTTGTTTGCTCCGCTAATATCTCTGTTATTGAGAAGTGGTGAGGCAAGGGCTTCTGTTATTGCCTTCAGCGCACGGTTTTCTCCTTCTGCTTTTGCAGACCCCATAAGTGCCGTTCCAGAGTTGCTCATAACAGTTCTTACATCTTCAAAATCCACGTTGATATGTCCTTCTACGGTGATTATCTCTGCAATACTTTTGGCAGCAGTTGCAAGCACATTATCAGCTTCAGCATAAGCACGAGCCATAGTCATATTCCCGTGAATTTCACGCAATTTGTCATTAGAAATCACAAGTACAGTATCACAGTATTTGCGCATTTCTTCAATACCTATGTTAGCTTGCATAATCTTCTTTGTACCTTCAAAACTAAAAGGTGCAGTAACAATACCAACAGTCAAAATACCTAGTTCTCTTGCTACCTGCGCAATAATAGGCGCAGCTCCTGTACCTGTTCCGCCACCCATACCAGCCGTAATAAACAACATTTTGGTACTTACACTTAGCAGCTCTCTAATATCTTCTTTATTTTCTAATGCTGCTTGTTTGCCTCTTTCAGGGTTTGCGCCTGCGCCCAATCCTTCTGTAAGATTTGCTCCTATTTGTAGTTTTATAGGTACTTGACTACCATTAAGCGCTTGAGAATCTGTATTGCAAATAATAAATTCCACATCTTTTATTCCACAAGAAAACATGTGATTAACGGCATTGCTACCGCCACCGCCAACACCAATAACTTTGATAATAGGCAATTTCTGTTGTGTGGACGCAAACGTAAATTTATATGTTGACATAAATTATATATAAATGTTTATGTATTTAAGTGTTGAGATTTTTGTAAATTTAATACCTGTTTTCCTTCCTAATTGTTTCATTATTTTCTGTTATCAGATTAAATTCTACACATAAGTTGATTTGTAGCAACTTAAACGCTAAATTAAAACATATTTTGTTAAAAAACAAGGTTTTTAGAAATTTTATCTTAATAAATTTAAGAATTAGGAATTAGGAATTAGGAATTAGGAATTATATTTACTAAAAAAAGTGTGAAAATTAGAAAAACCTATAAAAATTGATACGAAACTTTTTATATTTAATTACGTAAAGAGTGTGAAT
>JANYGM010000391.1 GCA_025362415.1 bacterium | reverse complement strand
TTCTCCAAAAACTGGTATTTAAAAGCTATATTTGTTGTCGGGTGGAAACACCCGACAACACAAAGTATAGCACTTTTTTAGAAATTAACATTACTGGGGGGTTAGGGGGCTTTTTAGGGGGCTTTTTATTCTTTTACTAATCTTTTCAAAATCCTACCTTTATTAGAAATTATTTCTAGCAAATAAATACCATTTGCCATATTTCCTAGTGGAATAGTGGCTTGATTAGATGTATTAGCAGTATTTATTTCACAAGAAAAAACTTGTTTACCTTGTGCGTCATATACACGAGCTGTAGTTTTTCCTAAATTTAGTATCCCAAAATCAACTAAAAATTTATCTTTACTTGGATTTGGAGATACTTTTACTTGACTAGAAAGTGCATTATCAATACTAGTAATGGCACTTAAAGTAGTAGCATCTTTCAGATTAGAATAAGGAGAAACCTCATCAGCAGAGCTAATAGCTGTTATTTGTATATAATATTTCGTTTCTGGTTTTAGATTTTGTACCAAAATAGAAGTATCTTGTATCACTGCAAGCCCTACATAACCTATAGCAAAAGAACCACCATCAAAATTATTACTTGTAGCCACATAAATACGGTATTTTACCGCTCTTGCCACAGGCTCCCATCTTGCCCTAAATGAACTAGAACTTATTTGTATTGGGTTTAGTTGAACTGGTGCTGCAATGACAGGTACAACTCCAAAAGTGTAAGTTTGAGAAATATCACAACCATTTGTGCGTGTTGCAGTGATTGTAATACTTGTAGGCGTAGAAAGTGTTGTACCTGTTCCTGAAAGTACCCCTGTTATGGGGTTAAGTGTAAAGCCCGCAGGCAATGTTCCTGTAGTTACTGCATAAGTAAATGTACCAGTAGTACCACCACCAGTTGCAATAATTTGTTGTGAATAGATTGTATTTACAACTGCATCAGTAATACTAGCAGTAATTGTCATTGGAGAGCAATTTATCACTAAATTCACAGTTATAGTCCCAAAACAACCTGCAGATGCACCTGTGGTAACTCTTGCTCTTATTGTGATTGACGAAGACGCTGGTCTGTTGGTAGGTGTACCTGTCAAACGACCAGTTGTAGCATTTAGAAGCATACCAGAGGGCAAAGTGCCAGATACAACAGAATAATTATAAGTAGCACCTGCCACACCTGTAGCGACAAATTGCACCGCTGTAGCAGGATATAAAGTACCCAGTGTTCCTGCTGGTACACTTGTAGGAATAAGTGAAATGGCAGCACAAGGTACAGATGTAATTGTAATACTATAATTTTTAAAACTGCTACAACCAGTTGCATCTGTTACTTTGATAGTAAAAGTTGGTGGAGTAATGGCAGTTGCAGTTGGTGTACCAGAAATAACGCCAGTAGCAGTATTAAAAGTAAGCCCAGCAGGAATAACGCCAGCAGATACGCTATAAACATAAGGTGCAGTTCCACCTGTTGCGGCTATTGTTTGATTATAAGGTGTTGTCAAATCTCCGCTTGGAAGGGTTGCAGGTGCAAAAACTACGTTAGCACAAGGAAAACTCACAGATAAATCATCAAGAGATAAATAATCAGGTAAGGTACTAGGAGTAGCACATCTCAAAGCAACATAATAAACACCTGTAGAAGGTACGGTAAATGTTCCTGTAAGTTCGCTATAAGCTAAACTTGAGGGCGCAACCACACTAGCACCCGCAATAGCAACAAGCCCAGTAGGGGTTTGTGTGTTGCCTACATAGGCATCTAAAGTTCCCCAACTTGTACTACCATCAGTAGTGTACCAGACAGAGAATTTATAAGTTTTCCCTGCGGTTAGTTGTAAGGCGGCAGAGTAAAAATAATCTCCTGTGGTAGCTGTGCCGTATCTAAAAGCACCAAATTTGTTGCCAGTACGAGGTATTCTATTGAATGACACTTGGGCTGATGTATAAGTTTTACAGATAGCTGCGCTACTTTTAGCCATACAATTTGGCAATTCATCATTGATAGATATTCCTTCAAAACCTTCTTCATAAGGAAAAGAAGTAATAGTACCGCAAGTAGTGTTGAAATTAACAGAATTAGAAAAGGCACTCGTAAGTATTGCCGAACATCTATTTTGTACTTGTATTTCATATGTACTACTTGCTGAAAGCCCTGTAAGATTAGCAGTAGTAGTTGCTACTGGATTTCCTGCAAATGCAGTAAATGTAGGTGCGCCTATTAGCCTGTATTGTATGTTATAACCCGTAGAACCAGCTACTGCGCTCCAATTAACGGTTGCTGTGCTAGTTGTAATAGCAGATGTAACAACGCCTATGGGTGCTATACAAGCAGGCGGCGGTGTTATGGAAATATCATCAAAATCTAAGTTAGCAAAGAAATCATTACTAACACAACGCAAAGCAACATAATAGCTCCCAGTTGTAGGAGCAGTAAATATTCCTGTAAGTTCTTGATAAGTAGTATTTGTAGGTAAAGTAACACTTGCCCCAGGAATTATTGTAAGTCCAACAGGTGATTGATTTGTTCCAAATGATGCTTCTAATACATCCCAAACTGAAGTTCCATCAGTAATATACCAAACTGAAAACTTATAGCTTTGCCCAGCAGTAAGTTGTAAGGGTGCAGAATAAAAATAAGCTCCGCCCGCAGGAATGTTACCAAATCCTGTATCATAAGAGGCAAATTTAGTGCCTGTACGTGCAGTACGTGTAGGAAATGTTTGAGGTCCTGTATAGGTTATGCAGGCATCAATGCTACTTCTTGCCATACAAACAGGCAAATCTCCATCTGCGGCAATACTCTCAAAGCCTTCATTATAAGGAATAGCAAAGGCTACACAAGCTGTAGTAAAAAGCCTACTAGGAGAAAAAGAACTTGTAACCCCCACACCTGCGCATTTAGCTTGCACTTGAAACTCGTAGGCAGTAGCGGGCAAAAGCCCTATAATATTTGCATTGACTGTAGCACTAGAATTGATAGTTGGCAATGCTATAAAAGTAGGTGCGCCAACTGCACGGTATTGCACATTATAGCCATTTACTGCACTAGGATTAGTACTCCAATTAAGTGTAGCTGTTGTTGTTCCAATGGGTAAAGCAGTTAAACCACCAATACCAATACAAGAAGCAAGCGACCAAGTATAAGTAAGACCATTCGCAGGAAAAATAGTTGGACTAACGGCACAAACATCAGTATTAGCTACACCTGCAGTAGTAGCAGACCAGTTTGTTGTTGTTGTGCGGTTGTTGTAATCTGTATTGCCCACACCACGCAAACCTACACTTGGTACAGATTGGAAGCTAGAGCGTGTTGGTATGCTCGTAAACGTCCCATAAACAATATTGATAGTGTTTGATGTTTCATTAAGTCTTATTTGAAAATCAAAATTACCATTAGCAGGGCTGCTAGACCAGAAAGAATAATTTTTCCATTGAACTACCAAAGTACGGTTTGGTGTAGTGCCAGTCAATAAATAAGAAAGTTCTCCTGTGGTTGCTTGCCCCTGTAAATCAGCATTAAAGGCGCAAATGATGTTATCAGTACCAAAGCCGTCACTAATGGCGGTATAAGAACTGCTAATACTTGTTGCTACACTCGTTCCTAGTGCTATGTAGCCATTTGATTGTACCGCAAAATGCGTCATTGCTGTTCCTGAATAAGAAAATGGAAAGCCTATTGGAAAAGCCGCACCGCTTCCAAAACTTGTATCATCATTAGTCGCAAGCCCTAGCACAGTGCCACCAGTAATAGGTGTATAAGTGCCAGAAGTGCTAGAAAAATTATAGTTGGTGGCTACTTGCGCCTGCGTGAGCATTGGCGTAAGTAATGTGAGGGTAAAAAGTAGCATAAGCAAAAATGGCTTAGTACATTGTAGTAGCTTTTTCATTGGGATAAGGTTTAGTAAGTAATTCAGTAAGATTATTAGAAATAAGTAGGTTTGTATAATTAGTTTATGTTTTGATTTAATCAAAAAGATACATAATCATTTGATTATCAAAATTTTGTATTCATTCACAATTCACAATTTAAAATTCACAATTACTTATGTATTAGAAATATGTATTATTTTCTTTGAAATAAGGAGATTTTAGAAACGTGAATGTAGCATTTTTGAATTAGTAAAGCAAATATTTTGTAGGAATATTGAAAATCAATCTAAAAACCATTGTTTTTCAAACAAAGAACGCTACTTTTGCGTATTATGTTGTCTGTTGTTGATTGATTATTTGCATTCATTCACAACTCACAACTCACAATTCACAACTAAAAAAATGATTGCAATTATTGGTGGGGGCATTTCTGGGCTTAGTTTGGCTTATTTCTTACAAAAAGCTAACAAACCTTATATTTTATTAGAAGAAAAAAACACTTTTAATGGAGCTATTTTATCTATAAAAGAAGATAAAAATCTTTTTGAAATGGGTGCAAACTCTCTTTTGGTAGATGATTTTATGACTGATTTTTTGGAAGAATTAGGACTTCAAAATGAAATAATAGAAGCTAATAATGTTAGCAAAAATAGGTATATCTACAAAAATAAAAAAATAAATGTATTGCCTAGCTCGCCCACAGACCTAATTACGAATACTTTTTTTAGTTTTTATGCTAAATCTCGTATTTTTAATGAAACATTTATCAAATCAAAAACTACCCCAAACGAAACTTTATCAGCGTTTTTTGAACGCCGTTTTTGTAAAGAAATTGTAGATTATGGGCTTTCTCCGTTTGTGTCGGGCATTTATGCAGGAAATCCAGATGAACTACTCGTAAGACTGACGTTTCCTGCACTTGTGAAGATGGAAACAGAATTTGGCTCAATTATTAAAGGTTTTACTAAAATGAGTAAAGCCAATAATGCAAGTGCAAGAAAAAAAACAATTTCTTTTAAAAATGGCATTCAAACGCTTACAAATGCTATTTCGGAGAAGATTTTACACAAAAAAAACAATTTTAAAGTAAGTAATCTTTCAAAAAGCAATCAAGAAAATAATCAACAAGAAAATCAAAAATTTATTATCAATTCTGTTGATAGACAAGGAAATAAACAAATAATTGAGGCTAATAAAATAGTATTGGCAATGCCTGCGTATGCAAGTGATTTTTTGGCTGATTTGTATGCAGATTTTCATAAAAGTCTGCAAAATATTAATTATGCGCCTATGGCAGTTGTGCATACCACCTACAAACGGGCGCAGGTAGGAGATAAGTTAAATGGTTTTGGAGTGCTTAATCCTCGTGTGGAAGGACTTTTTGCACTTGGGAGCGTCTGGAATTCTGCTATTTTTGTGGGTCGTGTGCCTGCTGACGAGGTTTTGCTCACTACTTTTGTGGGTGGCACGACTGGCAAAGCTAATTTTGCACTTTCTGACGAAATTATTTTAGAAAAAGTCACCAAAGAAAACGCACAAATCTATAAAATAAATGGCTCTGCTACCTCCAAACGTATTTTCCGTTGGGAAAAAGCATTGCCACAATACGACAAAAATATATTAGAAGCATTAGAAATAAGTAACAAACTAGAAAATGATAATATTTTTGTATGTTCTAATTGGAAAGGTGGCGTTTCTATTGCGGATTGCGTTTTGAAGGGTAAGGAATTAGCAGAAAGGTTGTAGAAATTTTAGGGAGAATTTTAGGAAAATAATTGTATTGA
>JANYGM010000362.1 GCA_025362415.1 bacterium | reverse complement strand
TAAATACTTAATAATCAAAAGATTATTTTTTAACTTAAATCAAATTAGTATCTTTGCTTTATGGAAATAGGAGAAAAAATAAAGAAATTGAGAACTGAAAAAAAACTTTCTCAAAAAGAACTAGCTTTGAAAATAGGCGTTACACAACAAAATGTAGCATATTTTGAAAAAAAAGGTAACACTATTACATTAGAAAATATCTTTAAAATAGCTACTGCATTAGAAATACAAACAAAATCATTATTATTTGATGATATTGATTATACAGACGTGCCAAATAGCAAAGAAGTAGATAGTTTGCTTGCTGCAAAAGATAAGGAAAATGAGGAATTAAGAAAGGAAATAGAATATCTACGTAAGGAAAGTGAAATAAACAAAAAGCTATTAAAAGACGCTATAAGTCATAACTTACAAATGGCATTAAATACTGCAATAGAAGTTATAATTCGTAATCTTGGTGGGGGGAGTATAGATTTACCTAATAGAAGCATAGTAGAACAAATCATTATTGATAAATACGAAATCACTCAATATGATGCTGAATTCATAGAAAGTGCGATACTACAATATTATTGTGAGGCATTTATAAAAAGAATAAAAGTAGCACCTAGTTATGCAAAAAATGAGTTAGTATTTGGTTATATGTTTGATAGCATAGAACAAACTTATGATTTAGAGTATCTTTTTAATAACGGTTTTGTCAATGATAAATCAATGACAAAAATATATGGTGAATATAAAAAGAAACAAAAAGAAGAAAATGAGGCGTTTAGAAGAAATCCACAAGAGCCACTAGAGTTTGAAATGGGAATGCTACCAAAACCTCGTAAAAATGCTTAATTTCAATTCTAACGGTTATTTAGAACCATTTGAGGCACTAGAAATAGACTTTGAGGGTGCAGAAAGTCTGCTCGTTTGGAATGAACACAGGGCGCATATTTGGGCTAATTTTGTGGTTTTTATAGCGGATTTGCAGACTATTTTGGTAAGTTCTTTTAGTGTTTGGCTTGATGGTAGTTTTGCCACACAAAAAGATAAACCAAATGACTTAGATTGTGTTGTTTTTGTGGATTTTGAAGTGTATGAAGCGAATATTAGCAAATTATTAGACCTCAAAATGAAATATAAAAAAATGCAAATAGATAGCTATTTTGTTGCTATTTACAAGGTAGAACACAAAAGAAATAATACCTATGAATTAGATAAAAAAGAATGGTTTTCATTGTTTAATGCTACCAAAAGACATATTTATACTGGCAAATGCTATTCAAAAGGATTTTTAGAACTTAAATTTTTAGATATATGAACTTCATAGAAAAACCCCAGTATGAGCATATTTTACTTGCCATAGACGACCAAATTAAGCTAATAGACAAAGCTAATCAAGCAATAGAAAGGCATAAAGGCGACATTTTGCAAGAAACACAATATACAGAACTCAAAGAACAACATACCAACGAACTCAAAAACTTGTTAGGTATCATCTTCCAGGAGCATAACATTTCTTTAAAACTTACCGCCTAAACCAAAAAAACTACTGCAATTCAGTAGGTTTTTTTAATTTTTTTAAGGATTTATTTCTTTTTCTAGTGCTTGTTCTTGTTCTAGTGTAAGCCCTGTAAACTTAGCAACTTGTGCAGTGTGGTAGCAATAGCAAGTTTACAAAGTGTTTACCTCAAAAACAAAAAATCTCACCCAAATAGGCGAGATTTTTAGGCACAATTTAAACAAAGCTATATCTTACTCATCAGTATCTTGATAAGCCTCTAGTAGTTCATTGATAATGCTTTCGTCACATTCAAAATCCATTTTTCTTTGAGGATTATTTTCTATCAAAGGATTTAAGCACTTCTCTAATAACCTTTGTAAGGCTTTTACTTCGTCAAATTCGTCCTCGTCAACCTCCATTTCACAAGCATATACACCTGCTTGTGTTATGTAATTCTCCACATTTTCAATAAGTTTTTTTAGGTCAGAAAGATATATTGGCGTTTCGTTTTTATTCTCAACATACGTAACAATATCATTATAAAAATCTTGTAGTTCCGTTTCAGTAGGCACTATTGGTTTTTCATATTTTGGCTGTTTCGTTTCGTTTCGTTCCGTTTTTGGTGGAGTATAAAAATCTTTTGGTTCGGGTATTGGTAGGGTAAATTTCATACTTTCTTTAAATTTTATTTGATTTTTTAGGTTTTCTATTTCGTTTTTTAGACTTTCTTCTGTTTCGTTGTTTCGTTCCGTTTCATTTTTTTGTTCTGAAACACGTCTTATTTCGTTCCGTTGTACTGTTTCGTTTCGTTGAAACGTACCATTATCATCTGTTTCGTTCTGTTCCGTTTCATTTATCTTCGTTATGATACGAGATACTTTTGATTTAGAGATGTCTAAGTTATCAGCAATTTGCTGGTAACTGTACCCTTGTTCTTGCAAGTCTAACACGTCTTGTATTAAACTTTCTTTGTCTATTTCGTTGTCCATTATTTTTGATTTTGATTAGTTCTTTGGTTTAGATTTTGGTTTAGATTTTGATTAAATTTATTTATTCGCTCTTTGATAGTGTCTGCGTTCAAAGCAACAACACCTATTGCTACAAGTCCAAACATAAATCCAAGTACAGGCATAAAATCTGTTTTGGTTTCATTTTTCTTTTTGATGTCTGACTTGTCAATAGTGGGTAGTGTTGATAAAGTCCTTGTTCCCTGCGAAACTCCGTTTAAAAGTTTTCTTTCCATTTTGTTTTGATTAGTTGTGAATTATTTGATTTGTAAAAGAGTGTAAAATATAGTACCCCCTCATATATATATACAAAAACAGGGGGGTCAAAATAAAAATTTCTGTGTTTATTTTCATTTTTTTTATAACTCATTGATTATCAGTATAGGTTTTTTTTATAATTTTGCGCTTTATTTTTTTCATATTTATAGCTTTTCTGTTTTTTCTGATGCAAAATTGCGTAAATATTTCGCAGAAAAATCAATATTTAAGTAAAATAATTGAGATTTGTTTTTGATTATTTTGTGTGATATTTTGGAGCTTATTTTTATGGTATTATTTTATTGCTGGTATTTCACTAAAAACACTATTTGCAGGCAATAGAATAGGTTTTTATGTTTTTGTTGTAAAAAATAGGAATGTAAAAAGATGCAGACAAAAAATAAAAATAACTTTTAAAGTATTTTTGAGTAGTTTTTTTATTTTTATTTTAATGCAGGTGGGAGCACTATGCCCAAAAAAAACCACTTTAAAATACGTTTTAAAGTGGTTTTTTCTTTATAGGTAGTGTGTAACAAAATGTTTATTTTATTTAGAGAGTGCTAATAAGGTTTTTGGTAGTGTATATTTTTTAATTTCTGTATGCTAAGATAATACTAGTTTTAATGTATAAAAATACATTTATACTGCATTTCATAGGAAGAAGGCAAGTTAATAGTTACGAAATAATAATGTTAAAGTTTTGATTATTAAATTATTATAAAAATAAAAGATTAAACTATTTAGTTTTTATTACAAACCTAGAATAATTTTTTTGATTTCTGTGGCTATATTTTCAAAAATTTCGTGAAGATTGTCCATAATCATTGGGACTTTTTCGTAGTTACTTTTCTGTTTGATAATGGTTTCTATCCTCAAAATCAGTTCTATAAATTGCTGATTACCAAACATTATAGCAGTTGGGCGTATTTTGTGGGTGAGTTTTTTGAGGTCAGACCAATTTTTATTTTCACTAAGAAGGCTCATTTGTGAGAGTTCTATTTGGGCATTTTCTAAGCAAGAAAATAACATTTCTGCCAAAAAAACATCATCACCAGCTGTAATATTTTGTAAATTTTGCAAATTCACCCATTTTAAAGGCATATTTTCAATATCTTTATGTAGGATATTTGTAAGTGTTTCAATAAGTTTAGTATTTGAAACGGGCTTTTGTAGAAAGGCATTGATATATTTTTCTTGCCAATCTTCTTTATTTTCAAGCACCTCATTATCAATCACATAACTTCCACTCAAAACCACAATAGGCAAAGTGTTTTTATTGATTTGAGCGGTATTTCTGATGTATTCAATAGCTTGAAGCCCTGTTTTCTCGGGCATTTGCAAGTCTGTAATCAAAATATCATACTTTATTTTTTCAGTATTTTTTGTGGTATTTTGTGCAATAGCATCAATAATTTGTTGCCCTGTGCTTACTGTATCCACGTTGCAACCTGCATCAAGCAGTATTTTTTTGAGATACAAAACACTCACAGGGCTATCATCAGCCACCAAAACTGTTTTTCCAGCAAGAGGATTGATAGTTTTTACTTCTTCAGATAAAAAAGTAGCATTTTTGAGCGGTAAAGTTAGCCAAAAAGTTGTCCCTTTTTCTAGCACGCTTTCTACTTCAATACTCCCATTTTGAAGTTCTATAAGTTCTTTTACAATGCTAAGACCTAGCCCAGTTCCGCCAAAAAGCCTAAAAGTTTCATTTTCTGCTTGTGTGTAAGGCGTAAAAAGTGTAGGTAATTTATTTTCACTTATGCCTATCCCAGTATCTGCAATTCCTATCAAAATATGATTTTTTTGTGTTGCTTTCTCGTAGTATAAAAGCTCAATACTAACTTTAATGCTACCTTTTTCTGTAAATTTGATAGCATTAGAAATAAGATTATACAAAATTTGTGTAATACGTGTGCTATCACCTGACACATATGCAGGTATTTGCGGAGAAATATGTACTTCAAAATTAAGTTTTTTTGTTTGAAGTACATTTAGAAGAGATAATTTGATATTTTGGAGCGTTTCAGAAAGATTAAAATTAACATTTTCTAAAGTCATTTTGCCCGCTTCTAGCTTAGAATAATCCAAAATATCATTCAAAATAATTTCTAAATGTTTGGCAGAGCTTACCAAAGCCTTCAAATATTCCACTTGTGTTGGAATAGGTGTGTTTTTAAGTAAAATTTCGGAAAGCCCTACCACACCTTGTATAGGTGTGCGTAGTTCGTGGCTCACTTGCGAGAAAAAGTGATTTTTAAATGCTTTTGCTCGTTCTAACTCTGTATTTTTGAGTTCCAAAAGTTTATTTTCAAGGGAGATATTGAAGTTTTTAATTTCCAAAAATTCCTTACTAATTTGCGCTACACGGCTTTCTTGCTGTATTTCTTGTTGTCGTGAAGAGGTTTCTGTAATGTCTTCAATAATCCAAATAATATTTAGAGATTTGTTTAAAGTTTTATTATTTCCTGTATTATTGGCATCATCAATATAATTAACGTCCTCTTTTTTGAAGGTAAAATTAAAAATTCTATCTTCAAAATCAACAATATTAGGGCGCATTAAAGGCAATATTAAAGGTGCTTGCAGGTCGTTAAAAATATCTTGCATACCATCTAAAAAAAAGAATGTTTCATATATATTTTGGTTTTTGAGATATTGTAAGGGGAAAATACTATCACAACTATCTATCAAAAAACCATTTGTATCAAACATAACTATTTGATAATGTTTGAGTTCTAATAAAAAATCCTTTTTATATTTGATGATATTCATATATTAAATATTGAAAAAAGAAAAAATGTAGTGAATAAGGTGTAAGTAAATTTCTCTACGTAGGTTTTCTAACTAGTTTATGTTATGATAATGTCAAAATGATACATTAATGAACTGATTATAGATATTTTGTATTTAACTCACAATTCACAATTACTTAGGTGGCGTAAATGTAAGCTATTGCTACAATAAATAAAATATTTTCTGTTAAAATAGTTGGTTTTTAACTTTTTTGATATAAGTTTGCAAATCATTTGAAAATAGGAGAGATAACTAACAATTTTCAACCAATTATTTCAAAATTTTAATTTCTAATTTATGCTAAAAGAGTTCAAAGAGTTTGCAATGAAGGGTAACCTCATTGATTTGGCAGTGGCTTTCGTGATGGGAGCAGCTTTTACAAAAGTTACTAATGCTTTTATTGAGGGTATGATAATGCCTATTGTAGGTATGATTCAGGGCAAAGATCTTAAAGCTTGGACACTCCCATTAAAAGATGCTGTAATTGTAAATGGTAAGGAAACAGTTGCTGAAGTATCTATTAAATATGGTACATTTATTACGGTTACGATAGAGTTTTTGATTGTAGCATTTGTGATGTTCCTTGTTATCAAAGCTATGAACAAAATGAAAGCTGTTGAACCTGCGCCTGCACCAGTAGAACCAACCACTCAAGAAAAACTTTTGATGGAAATTAAAGAATTATTAAAAAACAAGTAAAGTTTTGGAACAAAAAAACAAATAATAAGTCAAAAAATATAAAATATTACCAATATTTTGAAAAATATTAACTAAACAAATTTTTTGCATAAAATAAATTATGCTTGTAAAATACTGATAATCAATATTTTAAATAAGCATAATTTTTTAATAATGATTTATTTGTAAAGTTTTTTTACATTTTCTTTTATATTGTGAATATTTAGTATAATTTTGCGAAACATTAAGACTGTAAACTTAAAAAACAAACCCTTATTTTTATGAAGAAATCTATATTTATTGTAGCTCTCTTATTCGCAGCGTTCACATCACGTGCGCAAAGCCCTTGGAGCGTAGGCTTCCATTATTCAGCAATGGATTTCCGTACACCTTACATTGGAACAGGCGACCAGACTACGCACTGGAATACTGGTGCTGGTGTTACTGTCGGTTACCGTTTAGCTCCTTACCTTACTTTGGCGGGCAATTTTACGCTTACTGATGCTAAGAAAATGGTATCACTAACTGCACCAAACATTGCTAATCCTGGTTCTACAGTAGCGAGACAAGGTAGTTCTCTTTCTACATTTGGTCAAGTAGGTGCGCAATTGCACTTTATGCCACTTTTCAAACAAGAAGCAGCAGCTGTTGATCCTTATGCAATTGTTCAAGCTGGTTTGCACGATGTAGAAAAAGTTTCTTATGGTAGTGTTGGTGGTGGACTTGGTATTAATTTCTGGTTCTCAGAAGGTGCTGGTTTCTATCTACAATCTACTTACAATGCTATGCCTTTATCTCCAAAAGTAAATTCATTTGGTGGTAATGGTCCTGCGGTTTATTTTAACCACAATGCTGGTCTTCGTTTCCGTCTAGGTACTGACAAAGATACTGACAAAGATGGTGTTTCTGATAAGAAAGATAAATGTCCAGAAGTTCCAGGTAAAAAAGAATTGATGGGTTGTCCTGACCAAGATAATGATGGTATTGCTGATGCTGATGATGCTTGTCCAACAGAAGCAGGTACAAAAGAAATGATGGGTTGCCCAGATAGAGATGGTGACGGTATTGCTGATAAAGATGACAAATGCCCAGATGTAAAAGGTGTTGCTGCTTTTGGTGGTTGTGCTGATACAGATGGTGATGGTATTGCTGACCCAGATGACAAATGTCCAACTGAAGCTGGTGTAGCTGCACTTCAAGGTTGCCCAGATAAAGATGGTGATGGTATTGCTGATGGTGATGATGCTTGTCCAACTGAAGCTGGTTCTGCGGCACTTATGGGTTGCCCAGATAGAGATGGTGATGGTGTTGCTGATAAAGATGACAAATGCCCAGATGTAAAAGGAGAGAAAAATCCAGGAACAGACAAGCACGGTTGTCCAAAAACACAAGATGAGGCAGTAGAAATATTGAAATCTCTTGCTAAGAGTATCCAATTTGAAACTGGTAAAGACATTATCAGACCTGAGTCTTTCAGTTCACTTGACCAAGTTGCTGGCGTAATGAATGAGTTCCCAGAAGCTAAATTTGCTATTGAAGGACACACAGATAATGTAGGTAACCCTGTAACAAACAAAGCTCTTTCTCAAAAACGTGCTAATGCAGTTGTTAAATATATTGCTAGCAAAGGTGTTAATGCAAAACGTTTGAAAGCTGTTGGTTATGGTTCTGCTAAACCAAAAGCAAACAACAAAACTAAAGAAGGACAGGCTGAAAACCGTCGTGTAGAAATTACATTGGAAAAAGCAGTTACTAAAGTAATTCCTTTGAAAGGTAAAGGTAAATAATCTTTATTGAAGATTACAAAAACCAAAAGCAAAAGGGTTTCTCTGAAAAGAGAAACCCTTTTGCTTTTTTAATAAAAAGTCAGTAAAGGTTAAGAAAAATTTGCTTATAAAATATAAACTTCGTATAATTGCGAAAACTAATCAAAATACCCATTAGTAAAGCTTTTATAAAATCATTCACCTGAAATTCACCTAGAATATAGGCACATTCACCGAGTAAGAAAAAATAATAGTGATTTTCTTGCTATTTTGCGGTGTTATATCACTATCAAACCACAATGGATATTCAATAACAATTAAATTAAATTAAATCAAATGAAACAAATTACACGGAAACCCATTTTTTTAAACGGTACTGATGAGATTTTTTTTATGACATCTACAGTAAGCAAATTTTGTTCACTTAGGGTTGATAAGTTAAAATGTCAAATCTCTCAGAATTTTTTTAAGTTACCCGTTTTTCAAATAATTGGAATAATACTTTTGAGTATATTTCCTTTTAAATTTTATGCTCAGACGAATATTTCGGGTATTGTCAACACTTATTCAGCTGTTACGACTGTGAATACTCCTGTTTGCGCACCTTGCGCAGTTGCTTGCACATCTACAATTACAGTAACAGATGGGACGCAATTTACAAGTGGTGGTACTGCGCTCATTATTCAAATGAAAGGAGCTGACATTATTACTACAAATACTGCCACAGCGGGTACTATTACAGCAATCAATAATGCAGGTAATTATGAATTTTTTATTATTCAAAGTATTGCAGGGAATGTTTTAACTGCTCAATTTCCGCTATCACGTAACTATGACGTGAGTGGATTTGTACAAGTTGTTGGTATTCCAAACTATAGTACTGGTGCAAATGTAAATGGATTACTCACAGCACAAGATTGGAGCGAAGTTACTAAAACAGGTGGAGTTGTAGCAATAAAAACAACAGTATTGACCCTTAATGCCAATATAGATGTTGTTGGGAAAGGATTTACTGGTTATCAGATGACTTTTAATGGTACTCCTGATAATTGTAGTATTAACCCAAACACTCAATTCGTCTATCCTAGTACCAATAACTCCTCTTTTACAAAAGCTAATGGTATTGTTATAGAGGATTTGTTGACAAATAGAGGGCGTTCTCCAAGAGCAAATGGTGGTGGTTCTGGTGTGTCAGGCGACTCTGGTGGTGGTGGTGGTTCAAATTTTGGTGTTGGTGGAGAAGGTGGAAAAAGATGGTGTAATGTAAATGGTCTAAATGCAGGAGGACTAGGTGGTGTTTCTTTAGCATCTTTTCTGCCTAGTAATAAAGTGTTTTTAGGTGGCGGTGGTGGTGCTGGCTTTAGAACTACTGATAATCCAAATTCCCCTTCAAATGGTGGTGGTATAGTTATTATATTTTCTGACCAAATTGTAGGAAATTCATTTAGTATTGATGCTAGTGGTGTTGATGCTATTCCAATAAATCCTGTTGGTGCACCAGATGGTGGTGGTGGTGGTGGTGCTGGAGGAACAGTAGTTTTAAATACACGCAACTATTCAACTAATGTTACTGTTTTTACTAATGGTGGTGATGGACAGGATTTGAATACTAATACTTATCACGGACCTGGTGGTGGTGGTGGTGGTGGGGTGTTGTTATATAGTTTAGCAACTCTCCCAGCTAATATCACCCTAGTTTCAAATGGTGGTATAGGTGGGCAACATACAGATGCTACTAGAAATGGCTCACAAGATGGAGCTGTTGGTGGTACAATTTCTCTTTATGCACCACCACAAAATCCTAACTATACCCAAACTCCTGATGGAGATACAGTAAATCCTGTTTGTGATTTAGATGATGATAATGATGGGATACCTGATTTACTTGAAAGTGGAGGCATTGATGCGTTAGCAGATGCAGATGGAGATGGTAGTCCAAATTTCTTAGACCCAACTCCTGGTGTTGGCGTACCTGTTTTTGTAGATGCTAATAATGATGGTGTAAATGATGCTTTTGATACTGATGGAGATGGTGTTATTAACCAACTTGATTTAGATTCTGATAATGATGGTATTCCAGATGTTGTAGAAGCAGGAGGTGTAGATGCGAATGGAGATGGCTTTATTGATAATTTTACGGATACTGATGGAGACGGGCTATCTCAAAATGTTGATGCTAATAATACAGGTAGTGCGAGTTCTGGTACTGGCTTAGGTTTACCTGATTTTGATGGAGATGGTATTCCAAATTTCTTAGATTTAGATTCTGATAATGATGGTATTCCAGATATTATAGAAGTTGGAGGTGTTGATGCTGATAATAATGGTTTGGTAGATGTTTATGTTGATATAGACAAAGATGGTTTTGCAGATGCGGTTGATGGTATTGTAACATCAGGCACAAATGGCGTTCCATTGATACTTACAGGACCAGATGCCAATAATAATGGTGCGCCAGATAGTTATCCAAATGATAACGCTGATGGTTCTCCTCGTCCAAATTTCTTAGATTTGGATTCTGATAATGATGGTATCAATGATGCAACAGAGGCAGGTATTGCCAATACAAATGGTATAGCCACAGGTACATTAGGCAGTGATGGTTGGTCAGACACAGTAGATGCCCTTGCAGGACCACTTGTATTACCAAACACAGACAGTAATGGTCTTCCAAATTATTTGGATATTGATGCTGATAATGATGGTATTCCAGACAATATAGAAGGTCAGACGACAGCAGGTTATATAGCTCCCACTGGTAATGACACAGATGGAGATGGTATAGACAATGCTTATGATGCAGTTGTAGGTAATGGTGGAGCAGGTATTGT
>JANYGM010000260.1 GCA_025362415.1 bacterium | reverse complement strand
CAGTTCCGTGAAATAAAAGGAATTATGGAAGGAACGGCAGAGCCAGAATATGAAAAATGTGTTGCTATTTCTACTGATGCTGCCATTAAAGAAATGATGCTGCCTGGTGCTATTGCGCTTATTACGCCTATTTTGGTAGGTTTTGGTTTGAAAGGTGTTTTTGCTGATGTTTCGTCTGCGGAGATATTAGGTGGACTTTTGGCTGGTGTAACCGTTTCTGGTGTGCTTATGGCTATGTTTCAGTCTAACGCTGGTGGTGCTTGGGACAATGCTAAGAAATCTTTTGAAAAAGGCGTTGAAATCAACGGACAAATGTATTACAAGAAGTCTGAGCCACACAAAGCATCTGTAACAGGTGATACTGTTGGTGACCCTTTCAAAGATACGTCAGGACCTTCTATGAATATTTTGATTAAATTGATGTCTATTGTGTCGCTTGTTATTGCGCCTTATTTGATAGATAACAACAAAAGTGGTATAATGAAAGTAGAAGAGAAAAAAGTTGAAATTAAGAAAGAAGTTGCACCAGCGAATACGCCTGTAGCTCCTGCGAAATAATTTTAAGTATTAGAGTTTTTATAGTTTGATTATCAAGTATTTAACAATAAATTGGTACTAAAAACCACCCCCAGCCCTCCTTAGGAAGGAGGGGAGTTTTGTCCCCCTCCTTTTCAAGGAGGGGTTAGGGGTGGTTTTGATATTTGTTTGTGCTAAACGTTTGATAATCAAGTAATAAAAACTCTATTCCTAAAACAAAAAAATCTATCTCAAAAGATAGATTTTTTGTTTTTTGTGATTGTTTGTGTTCTTTCAGACATAAAAAAGAAATACGAGGTACGAGGTACGAGAGAATACGAAAGTACAAAAAGCGACATAAAATTAGTTTTATGCTGCTTTTTGTATTTAAACGTACTTCGTATTTCGTACTTCAAACTTCGTACTTCAAAACTAGGCTAAAAACTGCCTTACAAGTGGCAAAAGCTCACTATTTAGAGAAAGAGAAAATTTGCTAAATGTAGCTTTCTGACCATTAGCAAAAAATAACTGAATTTCAAAAATATTACTGTTATCCAAATCAAAATAAGGTTTATCTATGTTTTGAAGGTCTTTTTTGGTGGTTTTTTCTCCCAAAGTGCTAGACAAAGTGCAGGTAAAATTAGAAGTTTGCCAATTTTTTGTTTGTGAAAGTACATCTTTGAAAGACAAACTCTGTGTATTCAAATCCCAAGCAAAATAGTAAGCTCCATTTTTTTCAAAATTCTGCTCATATTTTTTAGCATTAAAGTAGCCTATCTTTGCAGAAAAAGCTTTTTGCCCTATAATATGTCCATATTGTTGTCTGATAGTCAAAGAGGGACGTAGGTCGTTAGTTTGCACAAACTCCTGCGCCACAAAATCACCTACAAATTTGCTAAATTCACGTATTGCAAGGAGATTTTTGTTTAAATTATGGTTGGTTTCTACACCATCAGCACCTAATTTCCCTTGAAAAATTTTCACAAATTTACCTTGAACAATTACCTCCACAAATTCAATATTATTCTCTAAATATGCCTTTTTTGTATCATTAGAGTCATATCCAAAGAAATAAAAGTTGTATTGCCCATTGTTTTTTATTTCCAGATTATCTGCTTTTTGGATTTGCCCAACAAAGTGAGAAACGTCATTTTGAGAAGCATTATAGTTGCGACTGCGAAGTTCATTTTTTACATCTAATGTGGTTGTTTTGCCATTTAAAGCTATCAAATGATAAATAACTTCTCGTGTGGCTTGTACTGTGAGTGGTAGCATATTTTTGAGGTTTTAGTTTTATTCCTTACTCTTGGATTTTGCACTTACTTTAGTTCTTCTCTAAAAATATTGATAATGTGCTGAAAAACAGCTAATATTTCTTCTATTTCGTTGAAATAATAAGTTCTTTTATCTATAATAATTTGATTATCAATAAGTTGTAAAAATTTCCAGTCATTTCCAGTCGTTACACAACCATAAATAACACTTAGTGGAGTGTTTTTTTGTTCGTTAAAAATTTTTGCACCCAACATTTGTGCCGCACATTGTGGCACTCCTGCTGCAATATCACTATTTTTAGCCTCTACAAGTGCTAAGATAGGATAATTGATATTAAAAGTGTGTATATCTTTTGCCAGAATAAAATCACATTCTCCATTTAAGCCTTCTTTCTCATTTACGTTGAGATTATCACCAGAATAAATAGTAAAAAATTTATCATTATTATTGCGTAATTCCATTAAAAGCGGAAAAATGATGCTTTCAGACTTTGCTTTTTCTGTACGTGTAGGCAAATCAGCGGCATTTTCAAAAGTAGTTTTGAGCCATTCACTTAGCTTTATGGGTGTCATAGGTGCAAAGAGGCTTCTAATTTGGTTTTTAATACCAAACTTTTGCTGCAATTCATCTAAAG
>JANYGM010000484.1 GCA_025362415.1 bacterium | reverse complement strand
TTTCTGTTATAGCCCCTAACCCCGAAGGGGAACAGTGCATTTTTTGCTGTATTTATTCCCCCTTCGGGGGCTAGGGGGCTGGATTACTCTTTCACAATACGTTTAAGTATTCTACCTTTTTGACTTTCAATTTCCATTAGGTACATTCCTTTTGCAAATTTCTCAAGAGAAATAACAGTTGCATTATCAGACGTTGAAGTTGTGAATACTTGTTTTCCTTGTACATCATATACACGTATAGCCACTTTACCTAAATTCAAACTAGCAAAATCAATATTAAAATCTGCTTTACTTGGATTTGGATAAACTCTTACTTGACTAGAAAGCGTAGCATCTATAGCCGTTGCTGGGTTTGGAACTGTAACAAGCGTTAGAGAACGACTACCATTACAAAGTGTACCATTCGTAGCTGTTATCAAAACAGTTACAGAAGTAGAAAATGTAGGCGTGCCAGAAATCAAACCTGTTGAAGACATACTAAGCCCAGTAGTTGCAAAAGCATTAGCAGGCGTAAACGTAAATACAGTATTTGATGAACCTCCCGTTGCAGTAAGTTGTATAGGCGCATAAACACTTCCTACTGTACCATTTGGCAGTGTTGTTTGTGTAATTACTACTGGTGTACAAAGAGTAGCTCCTATTACAATAGTGTAGCTACTTGTAACCGCAGGGCAAGTACCAAATGTTGCTGTAACAACTACATTAGCGGTTGCTGGTGTACCTGTTGGAGTGCCAGAAATAGCTCCTGCATTCGTCATAGTAAGACCTGCGGGCAAGCCAGTTGCTGTTACTGTTCCTACTGATGGAGCAACAGACGCTGTATAAGCACTTCCAATATTTCCACCTGCAAGCGTACCTGCTACTGGTAGAAATGTAATAGTTGGGCAAGCTATTACAAGTGTATAACTACTTGTAACTGCTGGACAAGACCCAACAACTGCACTTACTACCACCGTAAAACTACCTGATGCTGTTGGTGTACCAGAAATAACACCTGCTGCTGTCATTACAAGAGGAGAAGGCAATCCTGTTGCCGTTACTGTTCCTACTGATGGAGTAACACTTGCAGAATAAGCCACACTAACAGTTCCACCTGCAAGCGCACCTGCTACTGGGGTGAATGTAATAGTTGGGCAAGTAATTGTGAGGGTATAACTTCCTGTTGCAGTACAACCATTACTAAGTGTGGCAGTAGTAGAAACTAAACCACTACTTGCAGATGTTGCCGTACCTGTGATAACACCAGTGTTAGAAATAGCAAAACCTGATGGTAAACCAGTTGCCGTAAAACCAGTTGCCGTAAAACCTGATGGTACTGTTGCAGTTGCTGAATAAGCAATTCCTACATTACCATTATTGGCTGCAGCAGGGATGGTAAGCGTTACAGTAGGGCAAATAATTACAAGTGTATAAGTAGCACTCGCTGCGCAAGTTACAGGATTATTTGTAGCAGAAACTACTACTGTAAATGTACCTCCAGAAGTTGGTGATCCACTAATACTACCACTAGGATTCATATTTAAACCTGTAGGTAAGCCAGTTGCACTAAAAGTAACCGTTCCACTAATACCAGTTTGTGAAAAGAGGTTTACAGGATAAGCACCACCCAATGTAACTGGCGTAAGTGTTGAGCCTGTTGCAGGGGTAAATGTTACAGGGCAAGAAACTACACTAAACGTAAATACTTTTGTAGCAGTACAATTAGTGCCATAAGTAGAAGTTACTGTAAATGTACCAGATGCGGTTAATACTGTTGGTGTACCAGAGATAACACCCGCAGTCATAGTTACGCCTGTTGGTAATGCGCCTGCTGTAATAGCATAAACAAAAGTACCCGTTGCACCTGTTGTACTCATTGTAATACTTGGCATAGAAGTATTTACCACAAGTGTAAGTGCTGATGCTGTTGGAGCAGAATCTACAGTAAGTGTAGGGCAAGCCACACTAAATGTGAATACTTTTGTGCCTGTACAAGCACCATTAGTAGCTGTTACCGTAAATGTACCAGAAGCTGCTGCCGTTGTTGGTGTACCAGAAATAACACCTGCAGTAGTCATTGTTACACCTGCTGGCAATGCACCTGATGTAATGCTGTAAGTATAAGTACCAGCTACACCACTTGCACTCATTGTAATAGGAGCAATAGCAGTTCCTACTGTATAAGAAAATGCAGGTCCAGTTGGCGTAGATGACACTGTAGTAGTAGCACAAACAGGAGCAGTAGTTGTTACAGAGAAATCATCAATAGCTAAGAAATACTCATCTAAATCACTACTTACTTGAATACCAATATAGTATGTACCCGTTGTTGTAGGGGTAATAGTCATTGGTGTTGTAGCTTGGTAAGTCAAATTAGTAGCTCCTGCTGCTGGTGTAGTAAATAATTGTGTTCCTGCTGTCATAGCAGCCACAGTTTGTGCATTCCCCCAACGTACTTGGAATTTTTCAGGGTAAGTAGTACCCCCAGATGCACTTACTCTGTATTGTAATGAAACATTATAGGTTTGACCAGCATTCATTGCAAAGCCCTGCGTTATTGCCCAATCATCAGCTGCAGATGTGGCATTATATACGTATATCATAGCATTGGTACCACTATTTGGAGAAGTATCAGCAAATCCAACATTATAAGTATTCCAAGTTCTATTATCACCATTTTGATTGTGTACTGACCAACCACAAGGCATACTAGAATTAGTTACTACACCAACACCTGCTGGTGCAGGTGTTATAGCAGCAGTTGCACCAGTAAAAGCATCAAAATTCTGTATGTATGGATAAGTAGAAACCACTGCTGAAGGCACGCAAACAGGTGCTACTACTGCAAGTGTATAATTGATAAGTGCTTGACAAGCAGGAGCTGTAGAAGCATCAGTTGCTAAAACTGTAAATGAAACAGCAGCTTGTGGAGAAGCAGAAGTACCAGAAATTACACCAGCAGAAGACAAAGTAAGACCCGTTGGTAATGTACCAGACGAGATAGTATAAGTATAAGGAGCTGTTGCGCCAGAAGCTGTAATAGACTGATTATAAGCTACCCCAGGAGCTGCATTTGGCAATGCACCAGTAGCAGGAAGTATAGTAATAGCAGGGCAAGAACTAGGTACAACTTGTATAGAATATGCTACTGCAGTACCAACACAAGCAGTACTTGCACCAGCTGCATTTACGCCAGAAGCACCAGATGGAGTAATACTAAAATTAAATGTACCAGTAGTAGAAGCAACACCAGAGATAACCCCAGTAGAAGTATTCAAAGTAAGCCCAGCAGGCAAAGCACCTGCAGTGATGGCATAAACATAACCTGCACCAGTTGCAGGATTTGGCGTACCACCACCTGTACCCACATTAGTTTGTGTATAAGTTTGCCCCACCCCAGCAGCAGGGTAAGCACCCGCAGCACGTGTAAGCCCAATAGCACCTGTAGGGCAGTTGCCTACAGTGGCTGCAGTAAGCGTATTACGTCCAGGAGATACATTCATTACTGTAACCATACGAGTCATTTGATTTTGTGTGAAAATATTCATACAAGCATCAAGTGTATAATCCATATAGTTCATAAACATCTCTGGTTGAGCACCAGCACAAGTAGAATTTTTTGGATGCGTATAACAAGGTGCAGTATTTGATGTTTGTGCAACAGGAGTATCAGCACAAAAATCATCACCACAATTGGCATCACCCCAAATATGTCTTAGACCTAAGCCGTGACCCAATTCGTGAGTTACAGTACGTCCTTTGTCTGCACCAGAAGAAAACTGAAAACGTTGCCCAACAGGAAGAATAGTACCAGAAGCATCATAATTACTACCAAAAGCATCAGCAGCAATCACAAGTCCATCAGTATTAGAAGCACCACCACTAGCACTTAAACCAGCCAAACCAGAGCCATCAGGAAACTGTGCGTAACCATATAATGCACTTGTACCTGAAACTGGACTTTTGATAGTCCAAATATTCATATAGCGACTATTATCCCAAGAAGTCGCAGGTTTAATAGTACCATTGATGAAAGTAGTTGAATAAGTTGCTTGTGAAGCTACTTGATAACGGTGAACGCCTGCTTCTTGTAACAGATTACCAGCGGGATCTTGTCTAGCCAACTGAAACACAATACCTCCACCTGCAGGTGCAGTACCACTAACACTACCAGCTACACCTAAAAAAGCGGCAGGCGTATTAGCTGCATCAGCATTAGTACGGTTAAAATCTTCATTAAGCACTCTTATTTGAGAAGCTACTTGTCTTTGCAAAAGATTTGGATAAGTGCCTACTGCCTCTCCACTATGTATTACGTGAACAATCACGTTGATTACATAAGGTCCTGCAAGTGGTTGCACTACACCTCTTTCAATATCAGATTTACGTTTTGCAATAGCTTTTGCCATAAAATCCTCAAACTGTGCATCAGTTTGCATTCTTGGGTTGGCTCTGCGAAGCTCTGCCATATACTCCGTTGTGTAGCACTTGATACGTGCAGGAGTTTCTGTTTGTGTCGTGCTTTTCGTTTGTGCCAGCATCATAAGATGCGTGCAGCAAAACAGCACGAGTAAGGTAATTTTTCTCATTGTTTTTTGTTATTAAGTTGAAAAATTGGATAAAAAATAATTAAATAGTCTTTCAATATTAGTAATCTTCTAAGCATACAAAGACGTTTACAAAGTTAATAATAATTTGTATTATCTCCAAATTATGTTGAAATATAACAGAAATAAATTTTTTATAGCTATTTTCAAGTTGTTTTTTGATAAATTGCAGGATAATATTCTGTTTATGTAAAAGCATTATTTTCTCTAAGAATTTGCCTCTAAGAACTGTAATCAAATTAAACCCTAAATTACTTTTTGTTTTTCTAAGAAAAATTGCACAAATTGCGTTTTAATTCTAAAAAAGTAACAGAATTTAAAAGAATTTCCCTAAGAATTTTTCTAATAAAAATGATAAAAATAACCCTCCCAGATAATTCTGTACGTGAATATGAAGCAGGCGTAACCGCTCACGATGTTGCACTTAGCATTAGTGAAGGACTTGCAAGAAACGTACTTGCCGCAAAAGTAAATGATGAAATTGTAGAGTCAAACCGCCCAATAAGCACTGATAGTACCCTAAAACTTCTTACGTGGAATGATACAGATGGGAAAGATGTATTTTGGCACTCATCAGCACATTTGCTTGCAGAGGCATTAGAGGCACTTTATCCCAAAGTGAAATTTGGAATAGGTCCGCCTATTGAACGTGGTGGTTTTTATTATGATGTTGATTTTGATGAAGTTGCTGGTTTTGAGAATAAAGCACGTAGTTTTTCTGAAAAAGATTTTGAAGAAGTAGAAAAAAAAGTCTTAGAACTTGCTCGTACCAAATCTGAATTTGTTAGAAAAGCAGTATCAAAAACTGATGCAGTTGCTTATTTTACTGAAAAAGGAGATAATTATAAACTAGATTTGTTAGAAAACCTTGCAGATGGTACAATTACGTTCTACACACAAGGGAATTTCACTGATTTGTGTCGTGGGGCGCATATCCCCAATACAGGATTTATCAAGGCTATCAAAATTACTAGCGTAGCAGGTGCATATTGGCGTGGTGACATCAATAGCAAACAACTGACACGTATTTATGCCATCACTTTTCCAAAAGATAGTGAACTAAAAGAATACATCAAATTACAAGAAGAAGCAAAAAAACGTGACCACCGCAAACTAGGACAAGAAATGGAACTTTTTGCCTTCTCCGAAAACGTAGGAAAAGGACTTCCTTTGTGGTTGCCAAAAGGTGCGCTTTTGCGTGAGCGTTTGGAGAGTTTTTTAAGGAAAGCGCAAGTAAAAGCAGGTTATTCGCCTGTCGTTACACCACATATTGGTAGCAAAAAACTCTATGAAATCTCGGGACATTGGGAAAAATATGGTGCAGATTCATTTCAGCCCATACAAACGCCTGAAGAAAATGAGTTTTTTATGCTAAAACCTATGAATTGCCCACATCATTGCGAAATCTACAAGACAAAACCACGTTCTTACCGTGATTTGCCAGTGCGTTTTGCAGAATTTGGGACAGTTTACCGCTACGAGCAGTCAGGAGAATTGCACGGACTTACACGTGTGAGAGGTTTTACGCAAGATGATGCCCATATTTTTTGTCGTCCAGACCAAGTACGTGGTGAGTTTGCCAAAGTAATTGATTTGGTGCTTTATGTGTTCAAAGCACTTGGTTTTGAGGACTATACAGCACAAATTTCTTTGCGTCATCAGACAGAACGAGCCAAATATATTGGAAATGAAAGTGATTGGGACAAAGCAGAAACAGATATTTTGGAAGCTCTCAAAGAAAAAGACCTAAAAACAGTCATAGAATACGGTGAGGCAGCTTTTTATGGTCCAAAACTTGATTTTATGGTAAAAGATGCGTTGGGAAGAAAGTGGCAATTAGGTACAATACAAGTAGATTATCAACTTCCACAGCGTTTTGAACTAGAATATACAGGTGCGGACAACCAAAAACACCGTCCAGTAATGATTCACCGTGCGCCTTTTGGTTCATTGGAGCGTTTTGTAGCAGTTTTGATAGAACATTGTGCAGGGAATTTTCCTTTGTGGCTCGCACCAGACCAAATTGGTATCTTGACTATTTCAGAGAAATTTGCTGATTATGCTGAAAATGTACGTCTAACGCTTGAAGAAGCAGATATTCGTGGTTTTGTAGATGAGCGAGATGAAAAAATTGGTAGAAAAATCCGTGATGCAGAAATGTCAAAAGTGCCTTTTATGCTTGTTATTGGAGAAAAAGAAGCAGCAGAAGGCAAAATAGCTGTTAGAAGGCACGGAGGAGAGGAGCTAGGTAGCTTGCTCGTTGCTGATTTTATAGAGAAATTTAGGCAAGAAGCGAAAGTTTAATAAAGACATTATTTGTTACCGTACACTCTTTGTTATTAGTGGTCTGTACCGTAGTGGAACGGAGGTCTGACCACTAATAATAAAGAGTAAGTTCGTTTTAAAAAGAATTATGGTCAGACCTTCATTGCATTACGGTACAGACCACAATT
>JANYGM010000223.1 GCA_025362415.1 bacterium | reverse complement strand
GCTCCAGCGGAGCGCAATATTTATAAAACTAGCCCTTGCTAGTGCCGCTCCGCTGGAGCGAAATACATTTTTTACTTATTTTCTATAAATATGCCAGTCCGCTGGACTGTAATACAAACTAACAATGTCGTTATCTAAGTGGTCGTGGAGAACATAGCATTCGTATACCTTTTGATAATTATAATAGCCTAGTTTCAGACCATTAGTAACATATTGCAAATAAGTTACTAATTTAGGCAGGGTAGTGTTAAAGATGTAATGCTTTTTACATTAGGCTTTGCAGATTGAGCATTATTCAGCATTACTTGTTTAACACCACCTATTATCAATAATCACATTCACAAAATTTCTCAAAAATACCATATTCACAATTTAAAATTCACAATTATTTACATTTATGTTAAATTTCTTTTTATTTCTCAAAAAAAGTAAAAAAAAATTACCATTATGATTTTTATTTGCTTAGATTTGATAACGAATTCTATTTCGCTACCATTTTATAAAAACATTTATCAAAATGCTTATAAAATGACAGCGTTGAAATAGTATCAAAAAACTATCTGCAAATATCAAAAGAAACTATTACCAGCAATGGCAAAAAACTTAGAGCCTGATTTGAAGGCAAAATTAAAAGAATATTTTGGGTTTAATCAATTTAGAGGAAATCAAGAAACAATTATCAATAATGTTCTTCAAAAGAAAAACACTTTTGTAATTATGCCCACAGGCGCAGGAAAGTCGCTTTGCTACCAATTGCCCGCCCTAATAATGGACGGAACAGCTATTGTTATCTCGCCACTTATTGCCCTAATGAAAAATCAAGTTGACCAACTTACTGCTTTTGGCGTTGATGCCCGTTTCCTTAATTCTACGCTTAGCAAAGCAGAAATTACTCGTGTCAAAAAAGATACCCTTGCAGGTATGGTAAAACTTCTATACGTTGCGCCAGAATCTCTTGCAAAAGAAGAGAATTTAGACTTTCTCAAAAAAGCTAATGTATCTTTTATTGCTATTGATGAAGCGCATTGTATCTCTGAATGGGGACACGACTTCCGCCCAGAATACCGCAAAATACGCACTATTATTGATAATTTAGGTAATTTGCCTATTGTGGCACTTACGGCAACTGCCACACCAAAAGTACAACAAGATATTCAGAAAAACCTGCTAATGGAAGATGCCAACATATTTTTGTCGTCTTTCAACCGTACTAATTTGTATTATGAAATTAAGCCAAAACTTGATAGTAAAAAGCAACTTATCAAATTTATCAAAAAACACAAAGGACAATCTGGTATAGTCTATTGCCTTAGCCGCAAAACGGTAGAAGAAGTGGCAGAACTTTTAAAAGTAAATGATATTTTAGCTCTTCCCTATCACGCTGGACTAGATGCGCAAGTGCGTATCAACAACCAAGATGCTTTTTTGAATGAAGATGCAGATGTTATTGTTGCTACTATTGCCTTTGGAATGGGCATAGATAAGCCTGATGTGCGTTTTGTGATACATTTTGACGCTCCAAAATCTTTGGAAGGATATTATCAAGAAACAGGACGAGCAGGAAGAGATGGCTTAGAAGGGCATTGTTTGATGCTTTTTGACCAAGATGACGTAAATAAATTAGAAAAATTTAATAAAGATAAAAACGTAACGGAAAGAGATAACGCAAGGCAACTTTTGCAAGAAATTACTGATTATGCAGAGTCTGCTGTGTGTCGTAGAAGGCAACTTTTGCATTATTTTGGGGAGATTTATCAAGACCAACTTTGTGGAGAAGGTGGCGGTTGTGATAACTGTAATCTTCCAAAAGATAGAACTATGGATAGTGAGGAACACGTTTTGTGGGCTTTGCAGACTGTAGAACAAACAAAACAGCGTTTTGCTATCAAACATTTGGCATCTGTGGTAGCAGGTGTAACAAACCAATACACAGAAAGTTATGAACATAATAAACTAGCTATTTTTGGAAAAGGGAAAGCCTTTTCTGAAAAATACTGGTATTCTGTTATTAGGCAAATATTGTTATATGATTTTTTACAAAAAGATGTAGAAAATTTTGGGGTACTAAAACTTACGGCTAAAGGCAAAAAGTTTCTTAAAAATCCTTTTGGTATTACGCTTACCAAAGACCACGACTATGCGCTGATGACAGAAGAAGATGCGGAAGAACAAGAAAATCTTATGCAAAATAGAGGAAAAGCATACGACCAAGTGCTTTTTGATTTGCTCAAAACCTTGCGTAAGAAAGTGGCAAAAGAGAAAAATTTGCCTCCTTATGTGATTTTCCAAGACCCTTCTTTGGAAGAAATGGCTACTACTTATCCTATCACAAAAGAGGATTTGGCACAGGTCAACGGCGTGGGAATGGGCAAAGTACAAAAATTTGGCAAACCTTTTATTGATGCTATCAGCAAATATATAGAGGAAAATGAAATTGAAACTGCCTCTGATGTTGTCGTAAAAACAAGTGTAAACAAATCAAAAATTAAAATTTTTATCATTCAGCAAGTAGATAGGAAAATTGATTTGGAAGAGATAGCAGAAGCAAAAGATTTGCACTTTGAGGAGCTTTTGGAAGAAATAGAACATATTTGCTATTCTGGTACGAAACTCAATTTGGATTATTACATCAACCAAGTAATGGAGCCAGAACGCCAAGCAGAGGTTTTTGAGTATTTTATGCACTCTGAAAGCGACCATATAGAAGATGTAATGAAAGAATTTGCAGATGAATATTCAGAAGAAGAAATAAGACTGATGAGAATAAAATTTTTGTCTGAGGTAGCTAATTAGTTTTACTAAATACGGATTTAGGTAAGAGGTTATGGCTTGCCAATACACCTCCTTACTCCCCAGAATTAAATCCTGATGAACTAGTTTGGGCTAACTTGAGACTGTACAGATACCAAATAGAAATACTAAAAATGTTAAAGAACTTACACAAATGGCTCAAAAAGGAATAGAAAATATCAAAAATAACACAGCATTGGTTGCGTCATTTTTCAATAACGATAACTTCTATTTTACTAATTAGTTATGTCGGTGTCAAAGTAAGGGTTTCCCTGTATATTGAGTCATATTTCTTGTTGGTTTGTTACTACAAAGGTATGACTCTTTTGCTTTTTTACAAATATATAAAAATGAATTTGTCAGGGGCTAAAAGAAAGGTTATGGAAATGGACGAAAAGAAAATGCTTGTATGCTAAATACTTAGTAATACATTGTAAATAAGTTCTTAATTTGGTTAATTCAGTGAGAAGTATTATCTTTATGGGAACTTATCCCAAATGTATGGAAAATTTATCAGAAAAGGTAGTGTTATTTTATGAATCTTTACCAGAAATAGCAAAACGCCGTTATGTTGCTTTAGAATGCCTAGAGAAAGGTAGAGGCGCAAAAACATATTTTCATAAATTACTTGGTTGTTCCTACAAAACCATAGCGAAAGGTATTGCTGAA
>JANYGM010000219.1 GCA_025362415.1 bacterium | reverse complement strand
GCGGATTGCGTTTTGAAGGGTAAGGAATTAGCAGAAAGGTTGTAGAAATTGTAGAGATAAGGCAGTGCCTTATCTGAATTGGAAAAATTGAACTATAAAACTGCTCGTTGTTATTGTTTGTTGCTAGATAAGGCAGTGCCTTATCTCTACAATTCAATACAATTATTTTCCTAAAATTCTCCCTAAAATTTCACATAAAAGGAACAAATAAAGCATTTAAGCGGTTTTATTTCTAAGAAATTATTTGAAAAAATTTTATGACAAAAAAAAGAGTGGTTGTAGGGCTTTCTGGGGGCGTTGATTCTAGTGTAGCTGCTTATTTGCTTGTGCAACAAGGGTACGAAGTGATAGGAATGTTTATGAAAAATTGGCACGACGAAACAGTTGTCATCAATAACGAATGTCCTTGGGTAGAAGATAGCAATGATGCGCTTATTGTTGCTGAAAAATTGGGTATTCCGTTTAAAAACATTGATTTGAGTGTAGAATACAAGCAACGCATTGTAGATTATATGTTTTCTGAATACGAAAATGGGCGCACACCAAACCCTGATATTTTGTGTAATAGAGAAATAAAATTTGATGTATTTTTGAAGGCTGCCAAGCAATTAGGGGCTGATTTTGTTGCAACTGGGCATTATTGTAGAAAAGATGTTGTCCAAAAAGATGGAAAAGCTATTTTTAGGTTGCTTGCAGGAAAAGACCCCAACAAAGACCAAAGTTATTTTTTGTGTCAACTTACGCAAGAACAGCTTTCTATGGCACTTTTTCCTATTGGAGATATGCTAAAACCGCAAGTACGTGAAATTGCAAAACTTGCTGACTTGATTACTGCAGATAAAAAAGATTCACAAGGTTTGTGTTTTGTGGGAAAAATCCGTTTACCAGATTTTTTGCAACAACAACTCAAAGCAAAAACAGGAAAAATCATTGAAATTGATGTGAAAAGTACCCTTTTTTCTGAAAATCAAGCAGAAAATCAACAAGAAAATAATAACGAAAGTAATTTTATTGAACAATTTAATGAAAACATTTCAATAGAAAAATTAGAAGAAATCACTAAAACTTTTATTTTCTCTGAAAAAGATGGAAAAGTAGTTGGGGAGCATCAAGGAGCGCATTTTTATACTAATGGACAGCGTAAAGGTTTGCAAGTTGGCGGAAAACCTAAGCCGCTTTTTGTAGTGGCTACTGACGTTGTAAGCAATATTGTTTATACAGGACAAGGGCAAAATCACCCTGCACTCAATAGAAAAGGGCTTTTTGTCAAAAACACTGAAATTCATTGGATTAGAGAAGATTTGACAATGAAAATCAACGAAAATAGGACGTATCAAGCACGCATCAGGTACAGGCAACCACTCGTGCAAGCGCATTTGTATATGCGTGAGCAGGGACTTTTTGTGGTATTTGAGGAGTTTCAACAGGGTATTGCAGCAGGGCAATTTGTGGCTTGGTATGATGGAGATGAACTTATTGGCTCTGGAACTATCAATTAAAAAAGCTATTTTAAAATTTAATTTCTTTTATTATTATTTTGTTTATATTTGTGAAAATTAACTTAACAAATCATCTAAAAGTATATTCAAATGAATACTGTAGAAAATGACGAAGAAAATGACTTTTTTTATAGACTAGGTATGCAAAATTTTGCTACTGCTTATGGAGATGACGAGCCTGAATATACCTTAGCTGACTTAAAAGAAATAAATCCGTATTTTAAGCACATAATATAACCTTAATAAATTAACTTAACAAATCATCTAAAAAACAACTAAATTATGGCTAATAAGCTTTATGAATTGCTTGCAGTTGAGCAAGACCGCAAAAACAAATCTAGTCTTTCTATTGGAGAGGCAAAAAAAACTTTCACCAAAAATGACCCTTATTTTGATGGTATGGTGAAAAAATACGTGTCTTTGGAAGAAGATAACGAGCAAATTCCTGATGAAACAAAGGAAATGGTGAAGACTGTAAAACAACAACTAGAAGAGGTTTTGGAAGATGCAGTTACTGCTATTGATGCGACACTTTCAAAAGAGGAAACAAATGCTTCTGGTACTGCAAAAGCAGAATTAATTGTAGGAGAAACTAACTTTGGGACGTTTTCAGCCACTTCTTTGCTTGCTTTGGAGTCGCAAGTAAGTAAAATTTTGGATTTGTATCAAGCCATTCCAACGCTAGAATCTACCAAAAAATGGAATTTTGATAAGCAAACAAATACCTACAAAACAGAGGAAGAGGTCAAATTTAGAAGCATCAAACGCCCAAAAGTGATTGTTAAATATGAAGCAACAGACAAACACCCAGCGCAAACAGAACTTTTGAGCCTAGATTTTCAGGTAGGAAAATATGTTACAACTTATTCGTCTGGAAAACTTGCTATTTCGCAAAAAACAGAGATGATAAAACGCCTTGAAAAACTCATTGAAAACATCAAAATTGCACGTTCTAAGGCTAATAACGTAGAAGTTGGAAACGTGAAATTGGGTCAGAGAATTTTTGATTTTATCCACAAAGACGTTATCTAAGTACGAAGTTTGAAGTACGAAGTACGAATTTTTAAAGTTCAGTTTGAGTTTTCAAACTGAACTTTTTAAGTTATGTAGGTTACTGTATTCATTCACAATTCACAATTTCTAATTCACAATTAAAAAATGATTTTTTTAGAAATATTTTTTGGTATTTTCTTTTTGGTAAATATTATTTTCCTTTTGAAAATTGTATTTATCCAAGATAGTGCTATTTTAAAAAAGTCGTTTGTGGGGACACAAACAACAGCGGATTATCTCCCTCAAGTTAGTCCTAAAATTATTTCCAAAATTAGTATTCTTGTGGCTGCACGCAACGAGGAAAAAAATATTTTACGTTGCCTAAAATCTCTCCAAAATCTTGATTATCCAAAAGAAAACTTACAGATTTTAATTGGAAATGATGCCTCTGATGATAATACAAAGCAAATTATTGAAGATTTTATTAAAGAAAATGCTTATTTTGAATTATTTGATATTACCCAAAATATTGCTGATTTAAAAGGAAAAACAAATGTGTTGGCACAACTTGCCCATCACGCAACTGGTGAGTATTTTTTCTTTACAGATGCTGATATTTTTGTTCCGACAACGTGGATAAACGGAATGTTGGGCAGTATGCAAAATAACTTACAAAACAATGCTGAAAGCAAAAAAACAGGCATTATTACAGGTTTTACTTTGATAGAAGGAGAGAATATTTTTCATCATTTGCAAAGCCTAGATTGGTCGTTGGCACTTGGAATGGTGCGAGCTTTTGGTACGTTTAACCTGCCTGTAACGGCAATGGGCAATAATATGGCAGTTAGTCGTGAGGCTTATGAGGCTTGTGGTGGCTATGAAAAAATAGGTTTTAGTTTGGTAGAAGATTTTGCTCTTTTTAGGGCAATTATTGATAAAGGGTTTGGTTTCAAAAACCTTATTTCAAAACAAATAACGGCATTTTCTATGCCTATTTTATCATTTAAAAAACTTTTAGGACAACGTAAACGCTGGCTTTTTGGCGTTTTGCAAGTACCTATTTATATGTTTTTGCTTTTGTCTTTGCAAGGCTTGTTTTTCCCTGTGATAGCAGTTTTTATGCTTTTTGCGCCACAAGAAGCAATTTTTATCTTAATAAGTAAAATAATTATTCAAGCAATTTTTATTTATACAATCCTCAAAAAAGCAGGTAATACAATTTCCGCAAAATATCTAATTTTTTATGAATTTTATGTTGCTTTTACGTCAATTTTATTGATTTTTTATTGGATTATTCCAAGAAAAACAGAATGGAAAGGAAGGTTTTATTGATGCTTTGATATATGATGCTTTGATGTATGATGTGTGATGTATGATGTGTGATGTATTTTTTTTCGTAGAACAATGTATTTACATCATATATCACACATCATATATCACACATCAACAAGTTTTTGGTGCATTTTTGCCTTATCAAACCCTAATTTTTTTGCATTTTGTATATCTGTTTTTATTTCTTTCTTTTTCTTTTTGAGATAAAACCGCATTAAACCACGTTGATAGTGATAATTTGCATTTTTAGGAGAAATATTTATTAAAGTTGTATAATTTTCCTCTGCTACTTTGTAGTTTTTCATTAAAACCAAAATATCAGTTTTTTGCGCTAATAAAAGTTCATTTGGAAGCCCCAAACAATTATCTGGTGTATTTTCTTTGTCTAAATAAATGATTTTATTGATATCTTTGAGTGCTTCTGGGTATTTTTTTGAGATAAGAAAGTAATTTAAGCGTTCCTCCACAAATTTACTTTCTAAACTATCCAAATCAATAGCTTTAGAAATGCTTAGAATAGCATTTTGAGGTTGTTTTAGTTCGTTATAGCAAAAGGCTTTTAGGCTATATTCTTCCGCTAAAACTTCCATTAAGGTAGCTTTTTCATCTTCATTTTTAGCATTATTTTCCATAAAATTTTGGCTCAAAACTTTACTTTCAATTTCTTCTAAATCATTAATAACTCCTTGAAAATCAGATAATAAAAACTTTGCCTGCGCTCTCTTGCGTAATACATCTACATTACGAGGCATACCAGATTGCGCATTAGAAAGCACTTTGTCAAAATCCGTAATGGCATTGCGGTAGTCTGCTTTATCAAAATAACAGTTTGCTCTGCCCAAATAAAGTGCTGTTTCTAACGGAAAACGCACAATAATATCATCATAATACCTAATAGCTGTGTCCAAATTTCCTAATAAATGATGACTTTCCGCCAGATAATTGAACAAAACAGGCTGATTAAAATTAAATTTTAATGATTTTTCAAAGTAAAAATTAGCACTATCATACTTTTCAGCCCTAAAACGTATCACACCTTTATACAAATACGCCTCAAAATTAGCGGTATCTATGCGTAAAGTCTTAGAAAAATCCGTGTCTGCTTTTTCCAAATTATTGAGGTTAAAATGTGCGTTGCCACGCTTAAAATATGCATCTTCATTAGTGGTATCTGCTTTTATGTATTTGTCAAAAAGTTTTATTGCTTCTTTAAAATTTTGGTTGGTGTAAAAGTTCCGTTGCAAATTATTTAGTAAAAACTTGCAGTAACCAAAGTAATTGCTAATGAGCCATTTGAAG
>JANYGM010000180.1 GCA_025362415.1 bacterium | reverse complement strand
AAAAAGGAGGGGGACAAACTCCCCTCCTTCCTAAGGAGGGGCTGGGGTGGTTATAGAACTTTTTTGCGTAAGTCCTATTAAAATCTGATAAAACTGTCTGACCTCCGTTCCACTATGGTACAGACCTGTTTTATCAAATTTTAAAATACTTTACACCTTATCAAATATTCATTAGTGTTTCTCTTTTACGCATTTTCCCTGCAGAAATACCAAACATCATCTTAAATCTACGACAAAAATATGCCGTATCTTTATAACCTATATCATTTCCAATGTCTTTGATGCTTTTTTTGCTTGTACGCAAAAGCTCCACTGCTTTTTCCATACGTTGATATTCTATATAATCTTGTGGGTTGATACCTGTAAGCAATTTAAAATATTGCCCAACATAGTCTTCAGACACATCTGCAACGCTTGCAAGCACTTTATTAGACAAATCCCCACCAATATAAGCCTTGATATAATTAAAAATTTCTATCAAACGAGGGTCTTTAAAGTATGCAATATTATTAGCTAATTGCTCAATAAAAATTTTCTGATTAAGCAAATGGCGTATGATTTCAATAACTATTTCCTCCGTTTTTAGTCTAATCATTCTTTCTTTTCCAATAGGTTTTTCATCTATATTTTCAATAACAACATCAGTCAAAAGTCTAAGCAGTTGTTTGTTTTGAGGAATGATAAAAGGCTCAATATCAAGAGATTGAAAGAAATTTACGAAGTCAAATATTTTAGCTTCAAAAGTGATATAACTAAAAGAATTACGCCCCTCTCCTACACTTTCAGGCGCAAAATTAGCCTTAAAATACTCATCTCTATGGATAGAAAAAGCCTCATTATTGAGTTCTGTGCCATCAGTTCCGTAGCCAATACGTGCTTGCTTGCCTGCAGGAATGAACAAAACATCTCCTCTGCGTGCTTTTATAGGTTCGTTGTTGCCCAAAGTCAGGCTAATATCTCCGTCGTGAAGTAAAAAAATAGCATTTTCAACTTCATAAAAATTAGTGATAGTGAGCGGTTGAAGCATTGTAATATTACGTCCTTTCAAAAAACGAACATTCAAAGATTCAATAATTTTGTTATAATCTTCCATATTTTTTGTGCCTAAATCTTAAAAGATTATCTTAAAAAGATTACTTTAAAGATTTTTGACTTTCTTAGTTTTGTGCAATTTTAATTTTCACAAAACTACTCTATTTATCTCAATAAAAAAAATCAAAATAGATATTTTTTTAGTATCTACTTTGATTTTAGGATTTAGACGTATATAAAATATGATTATTTCAAGATGCTACGAGCTATTACAATTTTCTGTATCTCTGATGTGCCTTCATAGATTTGTGTAATTTTTGCATCACGCATCATACGCTCTACGTGAAATTCTTTCACATAACCATAACCTCCGTGAATCTGCACAGCTTCTGTCGCAACCTCATTTGCAACTTGTGATGCATATAATTTTGCCGCAGATGCCGCCAAAACGAAATCATCACCATTATCTTTCAAAAAAGCTGCTTTGAGTATCATTAAGCGTGCGCCTTCAATTTTCATATACATTTCTGCTAATTTGAATTGTATGCCTTGGTGGTCGCAAATAGGTTTTCCGAAAGTTTTTCTTTCTTTTGAGTATTTCAAAGCCAACTCATAAGCACCTGACGCAATGCCTAAGGCTTGCGCTGCAATGCCAATACGTCCTCCATTGAGGGTTGTCATAGCGAAAGTAAAGCCAAAACCATCAGCACCAATACGGTTTTCTTTTGGAACTTTTACGTTAGTGAACATCAAAGAATGTGTATCAGAACCTCTAATACCCATTTTATCTTCTTTTCTACCTACCTCAAAACCTTCCATTCCACGTTCAATAATCAAGCAGTTGATACCTTTGTGTTTTTTATCTACATCTGTTTGAGCCACAACAAGATAGATAGATGCCGTACTTCCGTTTGTTATCCAGTTTTTGATACCATTCACTAGGTAATGGTCGCCCATATCTTGCGCAGTGGTACATTGTGAAGTGGCATCAGAGCCTGCCTCTGGTTCAGAAAGGCAAAAAGCACCAATTTTCTCACCTGCTGCAAGTGGTTTTAAGTATTTTTCTTTTTGCTCTTCTGTACCAAAAGTTTCTAAACCCCAGCAAACCAACGAGTTATTAACAGACATACAAACAGAGGCAGATGCATCAATTTTAGAAATTTCTTCAATGGCAAGCACGTAAGAAACGGTATCCATACCACCACCATTATATTTTGGAGAAACCATCATACCCATAAAGCCCAATTCACCCATTTTTTTAACTTGTTCCGCAGGGAATTTTTGGGCATTATCACGTTCTATTACGCCAGGAAGCAGTTCTCTTTGTGCAAACTCACGGGCTGCAGTTCTTACTTCAATTTGTTCTTCTGAAAGATGAAAATTCAGAGAATTTTGTGATTTTTTTTCCATTATCATTGTTTTTTGTTAAAATTTTTATTAAAAATCTATTAAAGCACAATATACAACATAAAAATAAACTTACAAGTATTAGTTTATAAATATTTGTTTGATTTTTTTGTTTGAGATATTTTAAATTGCTATTTATTTCTATCAAATCTCTATCAAAAAGCAAAAAATAGTTTATTTTTTACATTTTAAACACTATATTTGGGCAGCTTTTCTAAAAAGTTAAAATGAAAAATAACAAATATCTCTTAAAATTCAACTTTAGATAACTAAAAAAATGGCTACAATCATAGCAAAACGGGTTAGAAACGTGGGTTTGCACGGAATAATCAAGCCTTTAATGAAAAAAGGTAATAATGGTATTTTTAAGTCTGTTGACCCTTCAGAATTTAGAAATGGTGGAGAAATATTTGTACCTGCGGGATATGCAAGTTTAAATGATGAATTATTTGAATTTGAAGAAGAAGTCTTACAAAGAAATCCACAATACGAACAACAATTAGAAGGTTTCCAAAGTGGTACATTTGCCAATAACCCTTGTAGATTTTTACTTGCCGTAAATCCAAATACTATCAAAAAAGTAGCTCCTATTGCACTACTTCCTATTTATGATAAATATTTTTCTCCCGAAAATAACCTTGTGGATAGTACAGGGATTACTGCCCCTTTCTTCTTTCTTTCCCATAATAATTATATTTATGGACCTTTCCAAAAAGATGGAAACATACTAAAACCAGCAGATTTTTCTACTTTTAGTGATGATTATGATTTTTATGATGAATATAACAAAATTGTAATTCTTAAAATTTCGGAAGAAACAGCACAAAATTATATAGAAACTGACAACGAAAAACGCCGTTATTTGTCTTCTTTTAAAGATTTTGTTACACAACAAATTGGAGAATTGATAGATTATTCTTCTACTGAAGAACTTAGCAGATGGATTGGCTCACAACTTGAAAATACAGCAGATTTTAATGCCTCGCTTAGGAAAATGCCTACTATTACAGGCGTTCTCAATAATATGCAACTGCTTAATCTAAAAACATTAACCAAATTAGATGAAATTCGTTGGACTCGCTACAAAAATATCATCAAAAATTACGAAAGCAACTATACAGTAGAGCAGGAAATCATTGATTTGGTGGTAGAACTCAACAACTTACAGGGAAATAGTGCCTATGAAGATGGTTCTTTGGTAAGCTCCGCAGAACTTGAAAATGAAAGAGAAACGAATGCTCGTCTGAAAACTCAAATGCTTAATTATTTGGACAAACTCAAAGAAGCAAAGGATATTATTGATGAAGGAAAAGCCAAAATAAAGCAACTAGAACAAAAAAATGAAATTGTAGCAAAAATCATCAAAATGCCACAAGGAGAAACTTTTTTACAGTCTATTGCCAATACAAGAGATTTTTCTACGCTTATACAAGTGTCTAGCCACGCAAGAACAGTACAAGAACTTATCAATGATGCACAAAAATTGACACAAGAAATAGCCCAAAAAGAACAAGAAATAATCACACTAAATAGGCAACAATACGGCTTAGAAAATGCTATTACGCAAATTCAAAGCACATTTAATAATCAAATTAAGCTAAACTCAAACCTTGTAGAGGCAAAACTGTATAACGACATCTTAAATGGTATAGAATATGCTCCTACTGCTCAAAAAGAGATAAAAATACCAGAAGTTACTATTGAAAATGATACTTTGCTTTCTGGCGCAAAAGAATATATTTTGTCTATCCAAGAAAGGCTAAAAGAGCAAGGTAGAAATTTGGCTTTTAATGAAGTTGCAAACCTTGCTATCACGCTGCAACAGAGTTTTATTACGGTTTTTGCAGGTGCGCCTGGTGTGGGTAAAACTTCTTTGGTAGAAAAATTGGCTAAAAGCTACGGTTTGAGCAATGATTATGGCTATTTGGAAATTCCCTGCGCTCGTGGTTGGACTTCTTCCAAAGATTTGTTAGGATTTTATAATCCGCTTACCAAAAAATATCAGTCTTCAAAAACTGGTTTACGTGATGCGTTAGAACAATCAGCTTTGCACAAAAATTCTCCGTATTTTATCTTGCTTGACGAGGCAAATTTAAGCCCTATTGAGCATTATTGGTCTGATTTTATTAAGTTGGCGGACTTTGA
>JANYGM010000165.1 GCA_025362415.1 bacterium | reverse complement strand
TACATTAACACCTGTTACGCTGACTGTAAAATTAGCAGAATTACCATCACCGTGACAAAATTCATTCAATAACGGATTAGTAAAATTAAATGTAATGGCGGGCAACGGATTGATAGTAAGCTTTAGTCTAGGAGAAAAGCCCGTACAATTATTATTATCTAAGTATTCATATTCTACATAAAAATCATTCACAATATTAGGATTAGCAACAATAATATTGTTAGTAAGAATTATATCTGTACCTATAAATTGATACAAAAATGTTCCACCAGTTATAGCAGCATATATTTTTATTTTGCCTCTGGTAATGTCTAATATGTTGGGCGCAACTGCATTAGACCAATTTGGCGTAAGCGTAACATTATCTCTTATTGGCTTATTACAAATTTCATTATTTAATACAGACAATGTAAAACTTAATGTAGGTGTTGGGTTAATAGTAAATTGCTTCGTAACTTTCCCTCCACAAAGCCCAGCTGTTGTTATATAAGTGTAAGTAATATCATATATTCCAGCACCAGTACCACTAGTTGTATTAAAATCCGTAGGATAATCAAAGGAATTATTTCCAACAATAAAATTTTTACCCAAACCTGCGAGTCCCTGTTTTTTGATATTAAAAAACCCTGTACCCACCACAAAAGGCGTAACACTCGGAGTAAGCGAGAACGTACTAGCTGAACCGCAGATGCTATTGCCTGAATCAAAAACAAAATCTGGGATAGGATTATCATAAATAGTAAGGTTATTGACAACTGACGTGCCTGCACAAGTGGTAGGTGTGCCTGCCGTACTAAACGTAATGGTATAAACACCTGCGCCCCCCAATGAACTAATTGAAAAAATAGTAGTGCCTCCACTTGTACCAATAGTTGTTGTTGCAACTATTGGTGATAATTGATTAATGGTATAATTTCCTCCTAAAAAAGGACTAACAACTAATCTTATGCTATTTTCTGACGTGCAAGCACTAGTGATAGAAGAATATGGGCTGGTGTCCCTTTGTATAGCCATTATAGGTATTGCATTTGATTTAATTACAAATGGCGTAGTTAAAACTGCAGAGCAACCTTGTGCAGAAGTGTAAGTATATTTCAGCGTATAATTGCCTGCCACAAAAGAACTTGGCGTAATTGTGTTTGCAGGTAGCGTAAATATACTAGCAGGCGTGATTGTAAGATAATATTCTAGTGTGGTTGTGCCACTTGTAGGGGATACCCCAAACACTGATGGAATGATAGTAAGTGGTGGTGTAGAAGGACAAAAATCTTTATTACTAATGTTTAAATTGGTAGTGAGTACAGGCGTTTTATAGACTGTTATAGATTTAATAAAAATAAGCGCATTGGGTGTATTCTTAAAAGTAATCATCAAAATATAGATGTTCACAGAATTACTTGCTCCAGGATATACAATGGAGGGATGGTTTGGGTTAAAAGTATAAATACCTCCGCTAAAAACAATACCTTGATTGTAACCAGGATAAATAGGAAACATAAACTGATTAGCGGTACAAGTGAAGCAATTTGGAAAAACATTAAAAAGGTTGTCAGGCGTGATACCAGCTGCAGCAGGTGGTGTTGTTACAAAGGCAGGTTTGGGTGTGACTGCGCCAGAAATAGGGTCACTTTGGCAATAAGAAGTATTTATGCCTACAATGGCATTAGAGCCATCAGATACATTAAAATCAACAAAAGCACTACTCGTACAGCCAGCAGCATTTGTATATGTATAAGTTATTCTATGTATTCCAATAGGTGCAGATGCTGGATAAAATTTAGTTCCTGCTACTGATACCCCAGAATAAACCCCACCAACAGTATTATAAGTGCCATTCACTCTTCCCCCAAATGTAGGAATAGCTGCGGGGTCTTCTAAATCAACAGGACTATCAGCAGTAGTATAATTAGTGGTAGCTGTCCATATAAAAGCAACAGTAGGCTTCGCTCCCAAAACAGTAAAAGTAACTGTACTAGAAGTAGTAGTACAACCAGCTACTGTTGATAAAACACGTAATTGATAGTTGTTGGCTGCCAAGTTGGTAGGTGTTGTATAACTACTTGTTGTACTTACTGTTGTTGGTGCAGTACTAAAATTATTTGTACTCAACTCAAAAACGAAACTTGCCCCACTAGTACCAACCGCCGTAAATGTGATTTGGTCTGGAGTGCAAATAGCACTTGTAACAGTAGAAGGTGTAATATTAACTACTGGTGCAGGATTTATGGTGATAGTAAATGGTACTTTTGCACTTTCGCACCCTCCTATGGTGGAGGTCATAGTCATATAAAAGTTTTTAACCCCCAATATTGCATTATTACTACCATTGTAACCCAAAGTAGTAGAAAGAATAGTAGTCGCACTATTTACCGAACCAACAAGGGTATTAGTAAGGGCGTTATAAAATTTGAGTGTACCTCCCCCAACAGGAAAGCCTCCAGCAGTAATATTACCAATACTTTGGGTTGCTGTATTAAAGCCACTACATAGATTTTTATTGCCTGTGGGGGATATAATAGTTACAACTGGTGCAGATGGGGTTGTGGCTACATTGAGTGTGGCGTGTAGTTGAGGAAAGGCAACTCTATTTTCTGCTTGTGCGGCATTTCCGCCTGTACGTGTCATAGTAGTATTGGTAGCTCCTGCAGTTGCTACAATATTCACGCTTTGGATAGAAATAGCATCAATATCTCCATAACTTACCACATCATATAAAAGTGTTATTTTGCTTGTAGTTACAAACAAGCTAACATTTTGTATATCTGTGCCTGTTGGGGACACGTTGCCACTACCTGCCACAAAACTGAACCCAGCAGGAGCAGCTATCTCAAAAGTTTGGTTAATTCCTTCTCCAAAAGAAGCAGAACTAACTTCTGTTACAGCAATATTACCTAATGATTCTGGTGCTAAATTATTACAAACTGTGATAGTGGGTGCAGCAACAGTCACCGCAGATGCCGTTTGAAAAGAAATTGTTTGCAGTGCATTAGTAAGGGCAGGAGGCGCAGCTACTCCATCTTGTACACTATTGGCGGCTAAAGTAAAAGTATAAGTAGTTGATGAACGTAATTGTTCTCCAAATATAATGGTAATAAACTGACCTCCGCTCGTTGCATCAATAGTGGCAGTAAAAACGGGAATTGGATTAGCAGGCAACAAAGACAAGGTGAAAAAACTAGCCACATTAGCACCGCTAGCAAATGCAGCACCTCCAAAGGCAAATACATCTTTGTTAAATTTCAGATAGACAGGTGTATGAATAGGAATATTTGTGGGCGTAGCTAATCCACTACCATTATAAACATACATTTGGGTTATTGCTGGTGCTTGCGCTTGTATATGCGTGTGCGAGAATGCCAGCATACATAAGCAGGCAAAGCAAATGCGTAAGAAATATTTCATAATATTTAAAGGTTTGATTTGAGTAGCTTTTAGTATTTTAGGAAGTGTTTTTAGTTTTTTATAGATATTTTAAGATATTCTTTGATACTTCTTTATGGCAAAAAGTAACCAAAATGTACTCAAATATCTTAATTTTTTGTTAGAATACCAAATATTTAGAGAGATTTTTACAACGCAAAAAAGGATTAAATACAAAAACCTGTTCTGTATTTAATCCTATAATCTTGTAATCCTAAAATCCTAGTATGTTATTTGGATTAAGCTATATTTGCTAAATCAGGGTCTTTTTCAATCAATCTTTTAAAAAATCTTTCGTTTTTCAGTTGTTTTTCTTCTAGTTTTGTTTCTCTCTCTTTGAGTAAGTTTATTTCTTTGGAAAGTGCCTCATTCTCTAACTTTAGGGCAGCGGTTTTGCTTTCAATAGCACTAACAAGTGGCGCATTGGCGGCTCGTCTGTCCCAAATAAGTACACCAACAAGCACCGCAACGAAAGCAATCATCCCTCCAATTAGGTTATTTTGTGTGTCAAAACGCTTCTCAAGCCCCTCTACTTTTGTGGAGGTAATAGCTTGTTGTTTTGCAAGTTCTGTCATTTGCTTATTATTTTCAGACATTTGCTTAACAAGTTCAGCTATTTGCTCTCCTTGTTTGGCTTGTTGCTTAGTGAGTTCTGTTTGTTGCTTGACAAGTTCTAACAATAATTCTCTATCCGTTTGAGCTGACAACCCAAACGGTATAACTAAAAACAGTATTATCAATATTTTTTTCATTTCTTATCCTAAATTATATGTAAATCTACACTAAAATTCTCATAATAAAAAATCCTAGTCCAGTTTTTCTATTTTGCCATTTACTTTGAGTTTGATAATTTCTATATTCTCAAGTCCTTCACTATCAACTACTTTAACCGCTATCTCGTGAAGACCAGCCTTAAATTTATAGCTTTGTAAACCTGCTTTATCTATCAGAATTTGAGGGTTAAACTTTTTATCTTTATACTCAAAATCCCAAGCAAAAAACTCCACATTTCCGCCTGCACTCGTAGCTGTGGCACTAAACAGGATTTCTCGTAAACCTTTATTGTCATTGCCTTTGTCAGTAATACTCACCAAAATAGTTGGTTTTTTGGCAATAGGCACAATATCCTCTACCAAAACCAACTTAATAATTACATTTTCTTCATTTTGAAGGCGTGCCACTTCTTGTACCGCACCTTTCCCAAACGAAAACGCAATAATAAAACCTACAGGTTTGCTTTCTGCCTTGTTTTTTTCATAGATGTTTTTGTCGTTGCGTTCACAGGCAGACTTAAAATTATCTATCACGTTGCGCCCAATTTGGTCACTCCTTTTGACTTGTATGGGCGTATTATCACGAGTTTTGCCATCAAGCCCAAAATCTCCACGTTGTTTGGCATTGCTAATACCGCCATATTGTTGCACTATGAAGGTTTCAAATTCAAAAGCATCTTTGTAGCGCAAAGTATCATAATCATATTTATGCAACTGCAACACAAACGGCTTAGAAAAAAGCCCTTGCACGTTTTGCATACGCATTTCTGTTACTTTTACGGCAGCTACTGATTGGTCTATACCTATCCAATTTCTACCCAAAATATCCGCCACTGCTACCGTAGTGCCACCGCCCACAAATGGGTCTAAAACTATATCTCCTTCATTACTAGCCATTTTAATTATCCTTTCCAGCAACTTTTCAGGCTTCTGCGTGGGATAACCTATGCGCTCTTTTGCTTGAGAATTTACTGGAAAAATATCTTGCCAAAAATTATCAATAACTGTTCCTTTACTTTCGTCAAGATAACGAACATATCTAGCAACACCATTTTTAGTATATTTTATTCTATTATTTTTTTCGTATTCTTGCATTGTTTCAATAGGACAACGCCAATTTCCTATAACTCCATTCCAATCATAAGTATAGCCTTTCCCTGGGGCTTTTAAGTTATCCATTGTATAAAACCTACCATTTTCATCTTTACTACTGTAGTGAGATTTGACCATTTCTTCTTTTAATGCCAAATAAATTTGGTTATAAGTATATTGTTGATTTGTTTTTGAGTAGAAAAAAATAGTGTCAGTGTTATTTGCAATACTTTTTGAATTGCTTTTAGCTGTTGTTCTTTTCCAAGTGATATTGCTTATAAAACAATTTTGTCCAAAAACTCTATCCAAGATATGCACACGTATATAAGCGTCTGCGTGCCAATCACAATGCAAAAAGATACTTCCTGTAGGTTTTAGTATTCTGTGCATTTCTATTACTCTTTCTTTTAGCCAGCCAATATAATGGTCTATTCCGCCAGAAAAGCGGTCTTCAAAGCTGCGTACTTCTCCTTTATCTCCCCAAATAATCTCATAATTTCTGTTAGAGAAAAACGGAGGGTCAAGATAAATCAAATCTACGCTATCCGCAGGCATATTTTTGAGGATTTCAAGGTTGTCGCCCAGAATAAGTTGGTTGATGTTGTTCATTTGTTGGTTTTAGTTCAAGTCCTTCAAGGTTTTTAAAACCTTGAAGGACTTATTATTAGTTTATTTCTGTAAATATATGAAAAGCAGGCGTTATAAAAAATTTCTTAAAAAAAATCTGTGTAATCTTGTAATCCTTTAAAAATCCGTGATTAAAAGATGCTATATTTGCAAAAAATAAAGCATTAAACATTTTATAAAATGGCAAAGAAAAAAGAATGGCGTGAGGGCGAGATAGTGCTTGCCTTTAACCTTAGCAAAGTAATTGATTATACGCCACTTATGCAAGAGTGGATGCAGGTAGAAGTTCCCCAATTATCTGTTGGTGAACAGTATAATTTTGATACTATTCATAAGCGTAGCAGAGAATATATCACTACTTGGAGCGAAGAAGACCTAAAAATGAAGTTTATTAGTCCTGTACTTGCCTTAGGCAACGTAATGGAAGATAAATTGTTTGCTTCTTTTTTTGATAAAAAACTAACTGCAGAAGTACAAGGCTATCAACTTTCTGTGAAGGCGGATTTTGTGGTTGCAAAAGGAATTATGGATTTTATGCAAAAGCCTTACTTTCATTTTCAAGAATATAAACCCAATAAAAACCCTACTGGCGACTCTATGGCGCAACTTTTAGAGGCTTTTTTGATAGCACAAAAACTCAATGATGACGGAAAACCGCTTTATGGTTGTGAGGTGATTGGCGTTAATTGGACATTTGTAACAATGGAAAACAACAGTTATTGTGTTTCTAAGGGCTTTGATAGCCGAGATAAAGAAGATTTATTGGCTATTATTGCTATTTTGCGCAAATTTAGGCATATTTTAGAAACGGTTTTATTGGTGTAATCTTGTCTGAATCACTGATTATTAAAAAATTACACTAATTACACGGATTTTTCAAAAACCTAGTTGTACAAAAATACCTTCTAGTGCATTTTGTTCTCTACCATTTGTTTTGTTCCAAAACAGCATTTTGATAAATCAAACGCCTACATAAAACTTCACAAATTATCAATGTCGTTATCTAATAGAGTTTTTATAGCTTGATAATGAATAAGTTATGGTATAAATATCTTAAAACCACCCCTAACCCCTCCTTGAAAAGGAGGGGGACAAAACTCCCCTCCTTTCTAAGGAGGGGCTGGGGGTGGTTTAAAACATCTAATTATTGCTAAATGCCTGATAATCAAATTATAAAAACTCTAATTAATAGGTTTCATTATTTACAAAAAAATTCTACAAAAAACAAATTTTGCAGAATTTTTTTGTATTTCACTCTGGCACTACTCACTGCGACACTACTCACTAAAAAACTACCTTACTATCACTAATTTTTTTCTTGCTTTGATATTGTTTTTTCCTGTTATTTCTACAAAATACATACCAGAGGCATATTTATCAGTATTGATTAGCAGCCCTTTATTACCTTTTGTAAGAGAAAAAACATCTACTCTTTTACCATAACTATCAAACAAAATTACGCTAAAATCTTCCGCAGTTTCTTGTCTAAAACCTGTGAAAACTTCATTTTGCGCAGGATTTGGATAAACGACAAACTCATTTTCAAGAATATTAGTTTGTGTTTGTGGGTCTAATGCTGTTGTTGGGTCTTGTGAGGATATATTTGTCGTGATATTAAAGAAACCTGATTGATAGATTTCTTTGGTAACCTCATCTTGCACAAACACAACAAGCACCAATTTATTGCCATTATAGATTTTTGACGAACTCCAAGTCAGCTCGCCTGTCTGGAATTGTGTGTTTTGTAGCCACGTTTGCGCAATAAGCGTTCCTGCAGCATTTGGAATCATTTTTTTGACAACATTTTTAAAAGTCAGTCCTCCAAAATTCCCACTCGTAAATACACTTCCCAGTATTTCTTGTTCAATAACAGCAGTTTGCAAAATCACCCTACGTGTGAATGGCTCTAATGCTCTTACATTTGCCTTAAACCTAAGTTGTTGTGAAGTAGAAGTAAAATCAACAGAAAGCTCAAAAGGAGATATTTCTAGTGTTCTTCTATTGTAAACAGGCGTTCCCCATTCAGAAAATTTACGGTTTTCTGTAATACCATCAATAGCCGTTCTTGGCACTTGCGACACACCATAATACAAGGCTCTTCCACTTGGGTCTGCCGTATTATCTGCGTTCATTGGGTCTGCACCAGGGAAATTAGTATGATACTGAATGTTATAAATTTCATTTTGTGGCGTAACAACAGGGAAATTGTTAATAAACGTATTTTCTGTGTTTGCCTCTGAACTACTTGCATTCGTGAAATGTTCCAATAATGAAATTTTATTTCTATTTCCAATAAATACTTCATCAAAAGCAAAACCATCAAAAATTGTTCCTATGGGATTATCTGCATTGCTACCAAAAGCCACTCTAAAACGCACAGAAGTTTGCCCTCTAAATGCGTCAAGGTTAAATTTAGCAATTTTATAATCCGTAGAATTGTTGCCTGTCCACGCTTGCGGTACGTTTTGCCCTCCAGGTTGCGAGATAATCCCTGCGGTATTGTACCATTCAATACCCTCATTGATGCTTCCTACAAGCGTCCAAGTAATGCCATCATTGATAGAGGCATACAAAACCCCTGCATCAGCTCCCCTGTCTGTATCATACCAGATTTTCATAGCAATCATTGGTTTGTTGAGCGTTGGGTCAGTAAAATTAAAGCAAGGACTTTCTACATAAGAACGCTCATTTGGATAAAAACTATTATTATTTTTACCTGTACTCCACGCACCACCAGTAGTTTTAGTAGCATTTATTTTGTTTCCAGTTGGTACGCCACGTTTCCAACTAAAACCAATAGTATCTATCAAAGGATTGAGATTAGCTTTAATAACACCAGTTGCCATCCAAGTGCTATCATTCGGATTATCAAAATTTTCTTTATATGGAAGTGCCGCAGTTGGGGTAATACGTGGAAAAATAAAAACTTCTTTCACAGTCGTATGACTACAAAGTGTATTTGTGATAACTGTGAGTTTAGCCAAATACCTTCCGTGTGTTACGTATTGATGCGTGGCGGTACTTGTTGCTGACGAAACAATAGGCGAACCATCTCCAAAATCCCAAGTATAATTAGTAATATTTCCTGCTCCTGCAAGCGTAGAGGTACTTGTGAAGTTGGTCGTCCCTCCTACACAAAAGTTAGCAGTCGCAAAACTCGCAACAGGAATAGCTCCAATAGTAATGCTATTGGTTACAGATTTAGAACAACCCAAAGTAGTCGTAACTGTAAGTGTAATAGGAAATGCACCTATTAGTCCAAAAGTATGTGTAACAATTGGTGTTGTAGTGGTTACTGTTGGTGTAGCATCATTAAAATTCCAGACAAAACTAGAAATAACCTCACCATTTGCTGTAGCATTAGTCAGAGCAGCAGTAGCATCAAAACTTACAGGAATACCTATACATATTTGACTTCCTATTGTAAAAGAAGTTGCAGGAAGGGGCAAAACGGTGAGTGTTCTTGAAGTAGAAACGCCAATACAACCATTTACATCAATATATCTTAATGTAAAAGTAAATACCTTTGGTGTAACAAGCGTAGCATTGACATTGAGCGTAGCAGGCAAGATAGTAGAAGACCCTGTAAGTGGCACAATAGTATTTACTCCGTCTAGTATTT
>JANYGM010000152.1 GCA_025362415.1 bacterium | reverse complement strand
ATTAGGGGCTTTTTGTGAGATGATGTTTAGAGAAAATCCTGAATTTGTGCCTTCTGCGGTGCAAACGCTTGGGCTAAAAGCAAATGAAGAGTTTCCACAAAAAGATGCTTTTTTGATAGAAGAACTCATTAGTAAAAATGGTGCAAAACACTTTTTGGAGATAACTGGCGGACTTTTGACAAAGTTTGACGAAACAAAAGAAAATATTACTTATGAAATGTTTGAGCCGTCAGAAACGCTTGCAGGAGGAGAAGTTCTTTCTTTGGAAGAGAAATTTTTGGCAGGAGAGGGGCAAAATATCACGCCTGCACGCTATAATGGCAGTTTTTCTACAAATAAAGAGCAAAATAATATTATCTCCAAACAAGTACGAGAAACGCTCCAAAAAACGGCTCAAATCCTTAATGTGCAGGGTTATGCACGTATAGATGCTTTTGTGCGTGTGTATGAGGACAATAAAGTGGAAACTATCATTATTGAAATAAATAGTTTGCCAGGAATGACTCCCGCAACCTGTATTTTTCATCAAGTTGCACTAAATGGCTACAAACCTTATAATTTTATTGATGAGATTTTGGAATTTGGAGAGAAAAGATTAGTAAAATAAATTGGGAAATCAAAAAAACGCACCAAAATTTTGGTGCGTTTTTGATTAAATTCCTAAAATATTTTCAGAACGGTAATAAACGGAAGTTTGGCTGTTATGTGCGCTAGAAGGTGGCATACCAACGAAATCTAAGGATTTAAAGCCTTTTTCTGTCAAAAATTTCTTTGCAGGAATGTAATCTTCTCTTTCAGAATTATCCAAAATAAGTACACCTTTTGGGGTCAGATAATCTATTCCAAACATTACACAATCATTTCTGCGTCTTCCATCAACAATAATAATATCATAAAAAATTTGATTTTCTTTGATATTTTCTATGTAACCTCGTTGATTTGCTACCAAATCAACGTATTTTATGGAGACATTTTGTGGTATTTTTTTTGATAAATCTTCGTACCAATCTTTGTCGTGTTCTACAGAATGGACGTTTTTTACACGTTCAGCATACCAAAATGTAGAATTTCCTGCGCCATACTCAAAAATAGTCATTTCTTTGGTAAGTCTATCTCCTAAAAATTTTATAAAAGTATAGCAGTACCACGCAATAGGCTTTCCATTGGCATCTATTGAAGCTCTTGCATCAAAACTTCTAAACCACCCATCTTCTTTTAAACCACTTTTAAGGCATAATTGAACTATGCCCGCCACACCAAAAAATCTCAATAAAGACCAAATAGCTTTTTTCATTAATTTTTTATTTTTTGAATTATAAATGCAAATAAACCACAAAAAAGCGTATATTCAAACTTTTGTTCAAATTACATTCCACAAATAAACCAAAATGAAAAAATATACTTTATTATTCTTGGCAACTTTCTTTTTTACTTGTCATTCTCCTTCACAAGAAGTAGCACAAAATACAACGCAAAAAGCGCAATTACAAGATAAAAATATACCAAATACAAGCAATGAGAAACTTCAGAAAGCTCTTTTGGAGTTAGAAAATGACCCAGAGATGCAAACTGGTTTTCAAGGATTTTCTTTGAGGGAAGCACTAACAGGAAATATTATTTTTGAGAAAAATGCTAATAAAAACTTTAATGTTGCTTCCAATCTAAAACTTCTCACTACTGCAACTGCTTTACTCGTTTTGGGTGATGATTTTACTTTCAAAACCACACTAGAATATGATGGAAACATCAATAATGGCGTTTTGGAAGGAAATATTTACATCAAAGGTGGCGGAGACCCAACGCTGGGAAGTTATAAAATGCCTTCTGTAACAAATATTACTAATTTTGATGATCTGCTAATTATTTGGGCGAATGCTATCAAAAACGCAGGAATAAAAGAGATAAAAGGGCAAATAATAGCAGATACAAGGCTTTATGATGATAATGCCATTCCGCAAGGTTGGATTTGGGGAGATATTGGCAACTATTATGGTGCGCCTGCTTATGCTTTGAATATAGCGGATAATTCTTATCAAATAAATTTCACGCCTGCAAACAAAATAGGCGAAATAGCACAAATAAGTAGCATTTTCCCGAAAATTCCAGATGTTATTTTTACTAATCAAATGAAAACTGCGGCTGCTGGCACAGGCGACAACGGTTATATTGATGGCGCACCTTATCAAAATACAAGATTTCTACACGGAACTATTCCTCAAATGCCACAAGGAGGCACTTTTAGTATCAAAGGGAGTATTCCTGACCCTGCGTATTTGTGCGCCTACAAACTCCACGAAATACTCAAAAAACAAAATATAAATATTTCAAAAGATGCGACTTGTAGCCGTTTATTGATGCAAAAAAACATCATTATCTCATCAGAAACAAAGAAAATATTGCATACTCAAAAATCTGCAATGCTCAAAGATATTGTTGCTTGGATAAATTTGTATAGCGTCAATTTGTACGCAGAAGGAGTTTTTAAAGCGGTAAATCTACATTTAAACAATCAAAATGATAATAATCAAAATAATACAGAAAATAACACAGAAAAATTATTAGAATTTTGGAAAACCAAAAAAATAAACTTAGAAACTGCCAAAATAGAAGATGGGAGCGGACTTTCAAAAGATAATGGCATCAGTCCCAATCTGATGACTGCTTTGCTTGCACAAATGCAAAAAGAAAATGCAAGTATTTTGTATAGTTTTTATAAATCTTTGCCTATTGCGGGCGTGTCTGGTACGCTTGTAAACGTAGGAAAAAACACTATTTTAGCAGGGAATTTGCGTGCAAAAACTGGTTCTTTGAGCAATGCAATAGCTTTTTCAGGTTATTTTAAGAATGTGCAAGGGAAAATAATGTGTTTTTCACTTGTCGCTAATGGTTTTAAGGGAAATTATGGTAAAATCAAGCCAAAATTAGAAAAAATAATGCTTATAATGGCAGAATAGAGCTTAATGAATGATTTGTGGAAAGTCGGTAAAATCTCTTATATATTTGGTAAAATCTTGCCCAGAACATTCCACATTCCCATCTTTATAAGAAAAATAAAATGTGATATTTCCTTTTGCTTCAGAGCCTACATTGTTCTGAAAATACTTAAATAAAATATCTTGTCTGATTATTACAAGTTTTGACCATTCGTTATTGTGTCTAACAATAAAAACATAGTGAACAAGAATACGGTTGATAGTCTGAAGGTTTTTAACTGATACACTAAATTGACCGCTGTAATGGCTTTTTCTAGTGGTGGATGTTGAGGTTTTGACTTGTACTCTTCTTAAAGTACCATTCTCGTCTTCCACAACAAAAATATCATCTCCTATATCAACTTCAGGAATAGCAACATTCCAACCAAGCATTAAAAACTCTGACATCACAACCAAATGCCCTGCTTTGCCTAAATACTGATTAAATTTTTTGCTCATGTGATGCTATTGTATATAAAATATTTCCTGTTTGTGTATCAACAAATTGTATTTCGCCCAAATGATTTAGGTCATTATCATTATCAATACCCAATAAAGCTGGATATATATAACTTTCAAGTTTATCTAAATATGCGCCAAAATCACTTTTTATGTCGTATGCAACGAAAATTAAATTAGCAGGGTGCGCATTGGGAAACCAACGCTTAATGAGTTCTTTCATAGATAGCCCAATACTGAATGTATAGCCGTCCATTTGTTGATTTACGCTTATTTTTATAATATTCATAATCAAAGAGTTAAATAATTGTATTTTTATTATTTTTCTTTTTTCTTCTTAGGAATAACTTTTTGTTCTGGCAGGGAGTTTTTAGTAAGCACTTCTTTTGCCAAATCAAGATAACTAATTGCACCTTTGCTGGTTGGGTCGTGTACGAGAGCAGGAACGCCAAAACTAGGAGATTCACTTAAACGCACATTGCGAGGAATGACTGTTTTGAAAACCATTTTCTTAAAGTGATTGCTTACATCTTCTACCACTTGTGAAGACAAACGTACACGTAAGTCGTGCATTGTCAGTAAGATACCTTCTATTTCTAAATTTATATTTAGCCTAGATTGTATGATTTTTATAGTGTTCAAAAGCTTTCCTAAACCTTCTAAGGCAAAATACTCACATTGCACAGGCACAACCACAGAATCAGCCGCTGTAAGCGCATTGACCGTAATAAGACCGAGCGAAGGAGAACAATCTATTACAATAAAATCATATTTTTCTTTTTCTTCATAGAGTGCTTTTTTCATTTTGCCTTCTCTATCTTCTAAGTTTATCATTTCCACTTCTGCACCCACAAGGTCAATGTGTGAGGGAATAAGACTAAGGTTTTCTACTGAAGTTTTTACGGTGATTTCTGCCGCACTTGTACCATCAACCATACATTCGTAGATACTTTTATCAATTTTCTTTGGATTGTGTCCTAGCCCAGAAGTAGAATTTGCTTGCGGGTCTGCATCTACAAGCAGCGTTTGATAGCCCAAAAATGCCAAACTAGCTGCTAAATTGATAGCAGTAGTGGTTTTTCCTACGCCTCCTTTCTGATTTGCAATAGCAATAATCTTACCCATAGCTTATTAAAATTTGGTTGTTTTATAAAATTCTCTCAAAAGTAAGAATTTTTTTTAAATTTCTATAAAAAAACTTCTAATGGCTTCAAAATAAAAAAACATAGAACACAATAAATTGTATTTCTATGTTTTCTATGTGCCTATGTGGTTGAAAAAGCATCAAAAACTAAGCAATTTCTACCTTACGAACTTTAGTCTCGTGGGTTTGCACTTTTTTTGGAAGTGTGATATACAAAATACCTGCATCATATTTTGCAGAAATAAGGTCTGTATCTACACTTTCTGGAAGTTCAAAATTGCGTGAAAATTTGTAGTGAAAAAACTCGGTACGACTAAACTTTTCATTAGTTTGAGTGCCAAATTTCTCTGTTTCATTTTCTGTTTCCTTTTCTGTACTTTCAACAGTTGTATTTTGCTGATTGTCGTGGATTTCAGATGCAACATTGAGGATATTGTTCTCAATAGAAAGTTTGAAATCTTCTTTTCTAAGTCCTGGAGCTATTACTGCAAGCTCAAAAGTGTTTTGTGTTTCTTTGATATTTACGGCAGGTGTAGTTACTTTGTGGGTTGTACGTGTCGCAAATTCATTTTTCCAATCATTTTTTTTGTTGTTACAATCTTTTTTACTGTTGTAACTTTCATTAAATTTCACTTGGAAATCATCTGCAAAGATTTTACCCAAATCTTTAAGCATATTAGGAAGAAAGTCGTTGTTTAGGTTTTTTTGTGAGAAGTTCATAGTTGTATTAGTTTATTTTTAGATTAATTTTTTTAGCCCCTAAATCCCTAGCGTAGCGCAAGGGGACTTTGAATACATTTATCATTTTAATAACAATGTACTTGTATTACTCCCTTTGGGTTGGGGGCAGTTTTTTGAATTGCAATTCTGATAAGTATTTTAACAACTCTTGTGCCAAATTCTTTAACGCTTTATTTTCTTTAAAATTGCCTAAAATATTATACAAAGTATGTCAAATTGTCATATTTGTATGTAAATATTGTAATAAAAATGCCATATTGTCTTATTTTGTCAGTAGTTATCTCAAAATAACTGTATTTCTATGTTTTCTATGTGCCTATGTGGTGAAACAAAATATTGTTTTTAAAGAAGTTTTAAATACATTTGTAGCAATTCACAACTTACAACTCAAAAAAATGAATTATCAGCAAAACAAACCCATTTATAAAAAACTCAAAGAAAGAAACATCAAATTTTCTCACGTATGCGAGGTCGGCGTGTACCTGCCCGAAACTTCTAATATTGTAGATTTTATTTTGGATAATATCAAAACTACACTTGTTGAGCCTGATGCTAGTCATATTGCTGCTATCAATGATTTTTTTAGAAATCAGACAAATATTACGCTGTTTCCGTATGCTATTTATGATTATGATGGTGTGATAAAACTTTCCAAAGCGGCAGCTTCTACTTTTATTAGTGAGCTAAAAGCAAGCCCTGCGCTTGTCAATGATGAGTATAAAATCTCTGAAGAAAATATGTTTGAAGTACCTTGTAGGCTATTTTCTGGTATTGATAGCGGAGATATTGATTTGCTAAGTGTGGATATTGAGGGCGCAGAATGGTATGTACTCAAAAATATGACAAGCAGACCAAAGGTTTTGTCTATAGAAACACACGGAAAATTTTATGAAAATCCATTTTTATTGGAAATAAAAAACTGGATAACAAAAAATAATTATGTGGTTTGGTATAAAGATAAATCTGATACAGTTTTTATCAAAAAAGATTTATTTGGTATTTCTTTTGCAGAAAAACTACAACTAAAACTAACAGAAATGTACATTTTTTGGCGAAAATTCAAGAAAAACCTCTATTATTGGAAATAAAAAATTTGTAACTAAAAATAGCAAAAATTGTTTAAAAAAAGTTGTATTTATTTTTGGAAATGTAGTTTTTATGTGTAACTTTGAAAAAATTACTTACAAAAATATTTACAAAATACATTTTTAAATAAAATTATGACCACAATAGAAAATTTCCAAAACAGTATAGACCATTTAATGGCTAGTAGCACCGACATCAAAGCGGTAGCTGTAATTAGCAGTGATGGGTTGATGCTCCATTCTAACATACACGACATCAACCCTGATAAAGTGGCAGCACTTTCTGCAGCCGTACTTGGGCTTGCCAAAAAATCTGCCTCCGAAATGAACTTTGGTGCGCTTAATGAAGTGCAAATTAAAGGAGAAGATGCCACTTATATCATTCTTGCGGCAGGAGCAAAAAAAGTGCTTACACTTATTGTGGACACTCGTTGCAATATTGGAATGATAAATTTGCTTGCCAGAGAAGCGGCAAAGCAACTTTCTGAACAAAGTGAGCTAGTTTAGTTCAACTTGTTTGTGTACACAATCAAACATAAATAAAATTATGCAACTATTCAAAAATATTGCTATTCTTAATCCCATTTTAATGGAGAATAAGAGTGGTCTGCTTACTGTGGTGGTGGACGAAAGCGTATCTGTAACTGTATCTGATGGGCAAATAGTGGTTGATGATAACAAAGATTTGTTTATAAAAAATATTCAGCATCTTCAAATAGCAGAGATAACATTTGTGGAGCAAATAATCCCTAAAACCTATCAAATTTTTTCATTATTAGGTATTTTATGGGATATGGGACATACAGATACTAATATCAGCCAAATTTGTAAAGAACATTTATACAATAGAACCCTTAAAAAAGGAGTGAAAAATATTTTTTATAAACTTGCAGATTTGACTAACGAGGATTTTTTAGTATATTTGTTTTTCATCAAGTCTGAAATAAGAACATTAGCAGATTTGATTGCATTTTACCCAAACAAAGATGCACAAAAGCTAGAAAATGCTACTTACCGCCTTTTTTTAGTAGGAGAACTTATTTTTGGAAAAGAGGTCGCACCACAAGAAACTACGGAAAATACTACGGATATGGTTAAGAAAATGTTATTACAAAAATTGCTTAGTAAAGTTTCTTCGTTATCTTATAAAAAATGACACAAGCTGCCAACCAACCACAAACTATGAAACAAGTACTAAAACTGGTCGTATCTGGAGATGTAGGCGCAGGTAAAACAACTTTTGTGAGAGCAATAAGCGAAATTGAGCCTATTACTACAGATGAAGCCGTAACAGATGCTGCTACATTGCTACTCAAAGAATATACAACAGTTGCTATGGATTTTGGTCTGCTTACTGTAGATGAAGATTTGGTATTGCATATTTATGCCACACCAGGGCAAAAAAGATTTAGTTTTATGTGGGACGTACTCGCAGAAAACTGTTTTGGGCTTATTTTTCTTGCTGATGCCTCTCGTATGGATTCTGTGTTGGAAACAAATGGTATTATTTCATACTTTCAGCAATATTACCCAGAAATCCCTTATATTGTGTGTGTTACGAAGCTAGATGTGCCTGATAGTTTGGCTTTCTCCGCTGTGGTGGCACTTCTTGGGCGAGATATACAATATTTGCCTCTTAACCCAAATAATCCAGAAGAGGTAAAAGATGCTGCCATCACACTTATTTCTTTGGCTATGAGTTGATTTTCAAATCAGAATAATAAAGGTTATTCACTACAATAAATGCTATTATAGTGTCGTTGTGTATGAAGACATAAGCAACAAAATTACTACTCACTATTTTCAATCATCTTAAAAAACAATCTGTATAAACTATGGAAAACAAAGAATCTCAACTTAATGCAATCCTTGTGGGGATTGGTAAAGAAATTGCAGGAACAATAGGTATTTCTGTTGTTGAACTTGCCTCAGGAATGGCACTTGCTACTTATTCTACACGCCCAGACTTTGACCTAAGTGTTGCGGCTGCTTACAACGCAGAAGTTGTGAAACAAAAAATGAAGGCAATGGCTGCGCTTAATCTAAAAGGTGAAAGCATTGCAGATATGATTATTACGCTGACAACGCAAATTCACTTCATCAAATTTATCAATCCAAAATATATTATTTATTTTGCTGCTGACAGCGCATCTTCAAATATGGCAATGATAAAAGTGGTTTTGGGTGGTGCTACACCAAAATTACAAGAAATTATAGACACTTTGTAATTAGGAATTGTGAATTTTTAATTTTGAATACTCCACTAAAAAGCTGTAACAAGTATTTGTTACAGCTTTTTAGTGGAGTATTTAGTAATACAACAAATATTTCAGGCAATACTTCAAACTAAACTTCACACATCAAAACGCTTCTAGTAATAAAAGCTGTTAGGTTTGCTCCAGAAAGTTTGTTTTGAGAAAGTAATGCTAAATCATAAATTTGATGTATCAATGCATCATTTACTGCTGTTGCCGTAGTTTTTAGGATTTTATGTATCAATTTATGGTTACCATTGATGATAACATTAAACTGTGGTGCGCCACCAAACATATTCATATCCATACCTTGCGCCTCACTCATTTCCTGCATACGGCGCATAAACTCGGGCATTACAAGCACTACAGGCATCTCGTCAGTTGGCAAAGCCTCAACAGTTACATTAAGTTTGTCGTTGCCTAAAACACGTTTAAAAGCATCTTTCAGCGTGTTTTGTTCATCTTCACTCAAAGAAATTTCTACTTTGATGTCTTTGTCAATGAGTCTATCAATAGAATCTGCATCAACACGTTTTACGTCAGTATTTTCCAGTTTTCTTTCCAAAACCTGCACAAAATGTTGGTCAATCACGCCATCAAGTTTAAGCACGTCATAGCTACGTTTGCGTGCAGAGCTGATGTAAGTATCTTGTGTTTCTGGATTATTTGTGAACAAAACAATAGACTTTCCACTTTTGTCTTTTTGGTTTGTTTCAATGAAATTTTTATACTCTTCTATTGTAAATTGTTTGTTTTCTACGTTAGTAAGAAGACAAAAATTAACGGCACGCTCCGAAAATTTTTCATCAGTAATCATTCCATACTTCACAAAAACGCCAATACTGTCCCATTTTGCTTCAAAATTTGGGCGGTCATCTTTGAAAATTTCTGCTAATTTATCAGAAACTTTTTTGGTGATATAGCTATTTATTTTCTTCACGTTTGCATCAGCTTGCAAATAACTACGAGATACGTTCAAAGGAATATCTGGCGAGTCAATAACGCCGTGTAAAAGCATCAAAAACTCTGGTACAACGTCTTTTACCTCATCTGTAATGAATACTTGACGAGAATAAAGTTGGATTTTGTTGCGGTTTTGCTCAAACTTATTGCTTATTTTTGGGAAATAAAGCACTCCTGTAAGATTAAACGGAAAATCAACATTTAGATGTATCCAAAACAACGGCTCATCCATTGAATATGGGTACAATTCTTTATAAAAATTAAGATAATCTTCTTTTGTGAGGTCTGCGGGAGCTTTTGACCAAAGTGGTGTAGGATTGTTAAGGATTTTCTCCTCAAATTCAATAGGAATAGGCAAAAATTTGCAATATTTATCCAAAACGCCTTTTACTCTTGCATTATTCAAAAATTCTGCTGAATCTTCAGAAATATGCAGAATAATATCTGTGCCACGTGTCGTTTTGTCAGCCTCCACAATTTCAAATTCTGTATTGCCCGTACAAGACCATTTAGCGGCTTTCGTGTCTGCTTGAAAAGATTTTGTGATTATTTCCACAAAATCAGACACCATAAAAGCAGAGTAAAAACCTAGCCCAAAATGTCCAATTATTTGTTTTTCATCTCCTTTGTCCTTGTATTTTTCTACAAATTCAGTAGCTCCAGAAAACGCAATTTGGTTGATATATTTTTTGATTTCTTCAGCAGTCATACCCAAACCGTTGTCACTGATAGTAATTGTTTTGGCAGTTTCATCAACAGAAACGCTTACTTTAAGTTCTCCCAAAGGGTCTGCAGACTCTCCTAAGGCAGTTATACGCTTGATTTTTTGACAAGCATCAACGGCATTAGACACGAGTTCACGCAGGAAAATCTCGTGGTCAGAATACAAAAATTTCTTAATAATAGGGAAAATATTCTCCGTATTGATAGAAATATTGCCTTTTTCTTTCTCTGTTTCTTGTGACATAATTCTTTTTATTTTAAGTTTTAGAGTTTTTTTAGAATTTATTTTATAAAACTATGTTATCAAAATTCATTCCATAAGATAAAACAAAGAAAAAAGCGACAAAATGGCAGGAAATAATTATGAATTGTGAATTAGGAATTAGGAATTAGGAATTAGGAATTAGAAATGATAATACATTTTTTGACGAAAAATAACTGCGACAAACAGTAATTCGTAATTCACAATTCACAATTCACAATTCACAATTCACAATTCACAATTCACAATTATTTAGTCAATTTCAATTACTTCCAAAATTTCGGCTAAATCATCAAAATCTTTATATCCAGCACGTATTTCTGTGCCACCTTTCAAAGAAATTCCAGCAATATTGTAATTATCAATTAAATTATTTACATTATTTTTATTGACACAAAAGCCCAATATTATTGGAAATTTTGCAGTGAGTTTTAATAATTCTTCTAGTTCTTTTGGAGAAAAAGTGTTATTTATCTTATCTTTATTTTCTAATAAAAAATAACTGACTGTTTTTTTATATTTCTCAAATAAAATGCTTAATTCATCAAAATTAAGGCTATTATTATTACTTTGGTTAAGATTTATTTTGAAAATAATAGGAATAAAATCTTCCAAATCTTCTTTTTCTTTTTTGTACTGAATTTCTGCAATAATGTCCTCATTAGCTATTTGAAGCGCATTTATAGGATAATTTTCTAATATTGTATTGATTTGCTCAAGGTTTGATGTTTCAAATTCTCCAACAAACTGCACACCAGAAAGCCAACCAATGATTTCTGTGTATTTTTCAGGCAAAATAAAATCAGGATTATCTGTTTCTAGTGCAAATCCAAGCATATCAACGCCCATTCCTGCACAATACCGAGCATCACTAAGGTTATTAACTGCACTTATTTTGACAAAAGTCTTTAAAGCCATTTTGGGAGATTTTTTATTTAATTCTTTGTTTAAAAAGTGTTATATTTGTGTTCATCTTATGTGTTTTTGATACAAACCTGATTATTAAGCCTTTGTATTCATTCACAATTTAAAATTATTTATGCTGATTAGAATTGTCAGAATGACGTTTCAGGAAGACAAAATTACGGATTTTTTGGCTATTTTTAACCATTCCAAAGAAAAAATATTGTCTATGAACGGTTGCACACACGTAGAAGTGCTACAAGATGCAGATAATCCACTTATTTTTTGTACTTATAGCCATTGGGATAGCCAAGAAGATTTGAATAATTATAGAAATTCTGATTTTTTTATTGACATTTGGAGCAAAACAAAGGCACTTTTTGTGGAAAAACCTTTAGCTTTTTCTTTGAATAAAGTGTAAGGAAGATATCTGCAATAAGAAATACAAAATACTAATGTAAAACTTTGATTATTAAGTTATTATAAAAATAAAAAACTAGATTATTTTATTTCATTACTTAATTATTCATTTTGAATTTTTCAAAAAAGCGTTCTAAAAGGCTTTTATCTTGTGTGATTATCTCTGCGGTGGCAGAAAGATTATTTTTGAAAGGAATTATTTTTTTAGAATTGGTGGTTAATCCTTCTGGAAGACTGATTTTGGCAAGAAATAAACTATCTTTTATGGGTGTTTCTGTGATAAAATCTACCTTACCACGCACCAAACCAAATTCTTGAAAAGGATAACTACTAAATTTTATTAGCACTTTTTGTCCCACTTTGATTTTTCCCAAACTCCGTTGCGAAAGTTGCACTTCTCCAAAATAATTGGAATTATTTTTTGAAGTATCTTTTTGATTTTGTTGATTTTTATTCTCTTCTCCAATAAAAAACACCTCTTGGTTGGCACGTAAAAGCTGTTTTTCTTGCAAAAAATTAGGTAAAAATACTTTTCCTTGTGCAGGCGCAACAAGCAAAAACTTGCGTTTCCAATCAATAATAGCAGACTGCAAAGCATACAAACTTTGCAAAAAACCTTGTTTTTGCTCAGAAATACGTTTATCAAGTTCCAAAATTTCTTTTTGTTTGGTGTTTTGAGAAGAAGAATTATTGATAATACTGCTTTCTAATTGTTTTAAAGGCATTTGTTTTGACAAAAACTTACTTTCTTCTTTCTGATAATCAGAAATAGGAATAACTTTGCCTTCGTATAGTTTTTGCTGGATAATAAACTCTTTTTCAGCAAGTTGTAGTTCTTGTTTCTGGATAATGGTTTGTTCTTGTAAATTATTTTGAAGCTTGATAAGTGCGTTTAAATCATTTTGGAGAAATGTTTTTTGACTTACGTAAAAGCCATTTTGCAAAAATGCCTGAAATTCTGTATAAGTTTTGTAAAATGTTTGAAAACTCGTTTGTAACTCACCCAAATTGTTGTAATTGGTCAGTTTTATTTGTGGTAAACGCTCCAAAGTATTGTTTTCTACCAAATTAGTAACTGTTTGTATTTCATCTGTTACTTTTAAAACTTCATTATGATTGGCGTTGCTTTCCAAAAAAGCTAAAATTTGGTCTTTTTCTACTAAATCATTTTCCTTAACAAAAACTTTGATAATTCTTGTTTCTGACCTTACCACCACAGTTTTTGGCACATTATCAGAAGTCAGTCTAAACGGAACGCTTATCAAATCAGGATAATGTACAAGCCAGCTCACAAACAAAATCAGCAACAAAATCATAAAAAACAGGCTAATTCCCCAGCGTACAAGCCAGCTAGGAATAGCAGATACAATTTCTTGCACCTGCTCACTACGAAATTCAATAATTGGTTTTGTTTGAATGTCAGACATATTTTTATTTATGATTTTAATCTACAAATGTTTCTTTAATCACATTTTTGACTTGCTCAATAATATTTTCTGCTAAGATTCCAATATTTTTGGTAATTCTAGTTTTATCTATGGTGCGGATTTGGTCAATGACAATCCAGTTAGTTTCTCCTTCCAAATCAAAACTTACTCTTGTTGGATAATCTCTTGATTGTGAAGTAATTGGACAAACTACCACCGTTGCTAAATGTTTGTTCATTTCAATAGGTGAGACAATCACGTAAGGGCGTTTTTTCTTAATTTCGCTTCCAATAGTTGGGTCTAAATTCACCACAACTATCTCGTATTGATTGTAAGTCATTTTTAGAGATTTATTTTATGGTTTATTTTAAGCCCAATCTTCATCAGAAAACACACTTTCTATAAGTAGTTTATCATCACCGTTTTTGTGCATATTGGCAAATGCTTTGTCCCAATTTTGTCGTGGTTTGTCAATAGATTTGATAAGAATGTGGTCATTTTCCAAGATAAGTTCTACTTTATCTGTAATTTGATATTTTTCCAAAAGCATTTTATTAAGCCTAATGCCTTTTGAATTGCCAATTTGAACTACTGAAACTTGCATAAAATTAAGATTTTAGTTTATTTGTAATTACAACGTAATTACATTTATTTTAGTTTCAAATAAAAAGTAGCCCCCAAACCCCCAAAGGGGGCTTTAAAGACATTTGTATTTTGCATTGTTCCCCCTTTGGGGGCTAGGGGGCTGATTTCGTAAACTACCACAAAATGATTTTGCTCCCAATGCACCACACAAGGCAAAGGAACATCTGTGATAAGCGTTTCTAAGCTGATTTTGACCGCCAAACTACGCATACCAATAGCTTCTGCCGCTTCTGCAATACCCAAAAGAGAAACGCCTTCTCTACTTATTTGGGTTTTCTCTCTTAGATTTTGAATGCTATAGCTTTTGCCGTGATACTTTGCGACCATACGCAGGCACGTAGGTCCGCAATCCATTTGGTCAGGTTGTGCGTAGAAGGGGAATTTAGGCATTTACGTTCTATTCTTTCAATGCCATTTCTATGGCTTTATTTAGCTTTTCCTCTATGTCCTCTTTAAAGCCAAATTCTGAAAAAACGACTTTACCTTTCTTGTCAATGACTATGTTAGTTGGATAAAGTTTTATTTTGTAGTCTGTACAAATATCTTTTCTATCTGCAATAATTTGGTATTGCATCTCACGTATGCGCACTACACGAGCCAAATAAGCATCATTTTTGTCAAAAGAAATAGCAAAAAAATGTACTTTATCTTTGTGCTTTTCTGCTACCCTATTGAGCAAATATATTTCTTTGATGCAGGGTGAGCAAGCCGTAAACCAAAAATTAAGTACCACAACTTGCCCTTTTAGGCTGTCAAGGTTGATGTTTTTGTTGAGAATGGTTTTAGCCTCAAACAAAACGGCATTTTCTCCCACGCCTTGCGCCTGCATACGCATACATACGGTACACAAGGCAAACACCAAAATAAAAAATACTCGTTTTGATAACATTTTGATACAAATCTAAATAATTGTGAATTGTGAATTTTGAATGAATATAATAGAGTTTTTATAATTTGATTATCAAGTATTTAGCAATAAATAGATGTTTTAAACCACCCCCAGCCCCTCCTTAGGAAGGAGGGGAGTTTTGTTCCCCTCCTTTTCAAGGAGGGGTTAGGGGTGGTTTTAAGGTATTTATACCATAATTTATTTATTATCAAGCTATAAAAACTCTAATACTTTGATTATCAGCTTTATAACTGAATTATTGCGTATCACAATTAGCATTTTTAGGCATTTTCAAAACTATTTTTCAAAATAGCATTTTTCAAATGGTATTTTAGGTTTCTAAAATCATACGGATAGGTTAATTCTTTGCTATTAAGAAAAATAGTTGGTGTATATTCAATTTGTGTTTCATTGCTCCAATTTTTGTGTTCTAATAATAGATTTTCTGCATTTTGAGCGTTTAAACTAGTTTTATCAATAGGATATTTGTTGCTCCATACTTCATAATTAGGTAACTCAAACCAACTATGTATAGCTTTATGTAAAATATCATTTTCTAAGCTCAAAATATGCCTTAAAACCTTATTAGGCATACTATTTAGGTCGTTATCTACTACAAAACGTACTATAAATCTTACATCTTCAAAATGCTTTACCAAATTGTCAATTTCTTTGTGTGCGCTAGTGCAAGGCTTACAAAATGGGTTACATACACTTAGAAGCGTAGTTGATGCATCAGGGTTTCCCAAAATAATTTCTCTACTCAAACGTCCTATTTCTACTGTCTTTTGTGTCTGCAAAAAACTAGCAAAAAGTGCCGTATTTCTTTGGTATTTTTGCAATGCGAGTTCTAGATTATCTGTTTTCTTATTTTTTATGATAAATGGTTTTGCTACAAACCACGCCAAAATAGGCAATAAAAAACCAACTAAAATAAGCATAAAGCCTTGAAAATCAGTATTGAAACTTTTTAAATTAAAACTTTCAATACTTAGGGATAAAAATGAAGTATTACTCCACAACATCAAAAGCACTACCAAACACAATGGACACCATTTTTTGACTATAAAAGCCTGATAATAAACAGAAAAAAGCGTATAAGGCAAAGTTAAAGCACTTAAAATAAATAAAATAGAAGTTACATCATTTATTTTATTTGCAAAAAATGCCAATAATAAAACTAAAAAAGTACCTGAAAAGTACAAAAAACCTATTTCTGACCACGACAACCAACCCAATAATTTTGCTTGAGCAGATTTTGTAATAGCATTACAATCTGTTTCTTTACCTATGTGGCACATTTGCGCTACTATTTTGGGTAATTTGCCAAATTCATTGATAAGTAAAAATACACTTGCTACAAGTCCCAAGACAACAGAAGACAACAAACCTGTAAATATTCCAACTTGTTTGTTATCTCTGATAAGAAAAACACCCACAATCAACAAAATAACCAAAGACACATATAAAATGATATTTTCAAGATTTTGAAAAGTTTGTTGTTGCTTATTTTCTTTGTAGTTTGGTTCTGCTGATGCCTCGTTTGGCTCTGCTAAAAGTGCTTTTCCAGTCCATTTTTTAGAAAAATCTGCAATGTTTTCTGTGATAAAACCTTGTGTTTCTGTAAAGTATGTAACTTGTTGATTTTCAAAAGTTTTTATCAAAACTAACTCTTCTTGTTGCATTTGTGCAAATGCAGGATAAGGGATTTCTGTAAGTTCTTTTTGAGTGATTTTTACTGCCATATTTGGCACAAAATACATATCCAAAAAATCAGATAATGCAGACAAACTTGGATATTCTGGATAAAATACGATAGTTTTTAAACTCGTATGAGTCACAGGAATATCTTTGAGTTTGAAAAATTGAAAAAGAAGGTTTTGCATTTATAACAAAATATTATAAGTGTAAATTCTTGATATTAAGCTATTTAATTTATAAACAAACTCAGTATAATCACCGTTATCAAGGCGTTTTTTATTAAATGTTATTGATTTTTCCATTTCCATTCCATTAGGACCTCTAAGATTGACATCTTTTCCTTTAAGTTCAACTGTAATTTTATAATTATCTGCCGCATCTTCTTGTAAGTGAAGTTGAATAGTAATATCTGGTTTGATTTTCTTGGTATCTTTGTTGTTAGGATAAAAAACAAAACGTCTATTACGTTTTTTCTTTTCATCTCTTAATTGCTTGGTAACGAATTGATTATTTACAAAATTATCCATTATTTTGATATACTTGGCATCTGCAATATTGCTAACAGTTGCATTATTGCACAAAAATATAAATGCTTTATTATGTATTTTTTGGCGTTTGTAATCCAAAATATCTATACAATTAGGAAAATATTCAGGTAAAACAAAAAGAAGTAAATTACCTACAACTAAATTTGTAAGACCACTAATATTTTTCTCTAAAAAAATTATATTACTATCTACAGAATGCTCTTCTGGTGCAAGTTTTGCTTCAGCAAGTGTTCCTTTTAGCCTGCCTGCACTTATTGTGTCTTTTGTATCATTATGCATCAAGAACTGCTCTGTAATTGGTATATTCTTAATTTCATCATAATCCCCTTTATAAATATGGATAACATATAACAAATCAGCTTTATTTACATCTTTATAACCTACATAATCTACACACATAGATTTTGTTTTGCTAATTGAGTCCATTTTTTTATCTAATGTTATAGATATGGTATCAAATAGGTATTTGGCTATTTTTCGTTCTTTGATATCAAAACTTGCTTCGTCAAACTTGAACACTAGCCCAAATCTTATAGGTTTGATTTGTGCAAATAAGTAATTAGAAATTAAAATGTTTATAACAAACAGAAAAAATATTTTCTTCATTATATATGGAATTAAATTATAAAATTATATAGGAACGAAGTAGCTTCGTTCCTATAAGAGCATCACTCAAGTTGGTTACTGCACTTATTTTGACAAAAGTCTTTAAAGCCATTTTGGGAGATTTTTTATTTAGTTTTAACTAACAATACTATGGACAATTTTAGGCAGCTATTTTGCCTTTTTTAATAATTTTGTCATAGTTTGGGTGTAATTTAATAGCATTTAAGTCTAAATCTAAGTTGTTAATAATGTTTTCCAGGCATTTTTCGTTAAATGACTGTGTTTTGATATCATACAAAGAAAATACCTTTTTCCCCTTTGAATAACTCTCCTCTCGTGCCAAGTTAAGTGTCATCATAGCGGCATTAAAATGAAAATGTAAACATTCTTTTTTTGTGCTTTGACAATCTTCTAATCCCAAATGTTGCTTGGCATCCCTAAATAGAAATTCAATTTGAAAACGTAATTGATAATATTTTAAAATTTTATCTGCGGATAAATCCACGTCTGTACTTGCAAGTAAAAAATAACCTATTTTTCCATTGCATTCGTGTTGTAAATAAACTACTTTTATTTTCCTTTTCCATTGCACAGACCAGACAGTATGGCTATACATCTTATCTCCTTGAGCCGTAATGCCTTCAAAAACAAAGGTATCTTCAATATTTTTCCAGTTCACTTTACCCCCATTGCTACGTTTTCTTCCTCTATTCTTTTGTTGGCCAGTATAAATATATTGCATATTGGCATCTGTGCGTAGCTTTGTTATCACAAAAAAGCCTAATTGGGCTGTTTTCTCTAAAAATTTCTCTTTGGCATAAAAGCCATCTGCAACTATATATTTGCTCTTTTTGAGCAAATAAACACTATTTTCAGACAACTGATGTAAATAAAAGTCTATACGGTTGTCATTCTCTAAATTGGCTGGTGTTTGCTCAGTTGAAATACTCAAGCATACTTTACTATCTATGCCTACTAAAGCTATCATACTTATTTCCAAACCTTTAACGGCCTTTTGCAAACAACCACTCCAAAATTTACTTAAACCATAACTCCTTTTGCCACTTTTAGCAATGTAGGAGCAATCTATGGCTATAATAAAGGCTTCACTTGAATGAAAAAAATCTACTAAAAGACCATTAAATTTACTGAAATCAAAGGCTTTTCTAAAGTTTCTGCCAAAGGTTTTTGCATTCATATCTGACCAACGAGATAAATTTAAAAAGTTACATTTACCCTTACTTGATAGTAAAACCAATACTAATGAATTTAAAAATTTAGAAAATGGTTTGGATATATTATCCATTTTTCCTAATATTGTATTGAAAATTGTAACGGTTTTCATAGCACTTGGAGTTAGTTGTTTCTTGTTGGCAAAACAAAGATAACATTCTAAGTGCTTTTTTCAAAATTTATACACTAAAACTGTCCATAGTATTG
>JANYGM010000048.1 GCA_025362415.1 bacterium | reverse complement strand
GCGTGTTGCGTGTTGCGTGTTGCGTGTTGCGTGTTGCGTGTTGCGTGTTGCGTGCATAAGTATATAGAAATTGGTGGGAATATAGTAATTGTTTCACAAATATAGCACAAATATTATGATTTTTCAAATTTATTTTTTTGCTCTTTGATGCAATAAAAGTTAATTATCTGTATTTTCATTCATATTGTTTTGATTGTTTTCAATGTTTGGTACATTATTTTTCTGTAGTGGATTGAATACCATTATCAGCAAAATCCCTAAAAATATAGCTTGTGTAATTTCTAAATAATTTTCAATGAGGGAAATTAAGAACAAAAATAAAGTGATAATAGCACAACTAAAAGCATAATAACGGTATATAATTGGATTATTTTTATTGCCAAAATAGCTCTGCAACCTAGTTAAATAAGTAATAAACAAGACCACAAATATAATAGATAATATAAAACCAAACTCAACGACAACGGAAATTATAGAATAAAATGGCTTTGTCATAGAAGAACCACCAAAAGTTTGCGGATTACTCACGTATAAATTCCATAAATCAAAAACATATTTTTCAAAATAACTACTCATATTAGGCTCTGTAAGTGGTAAAACTGCTTTTGGATTTTTGAAATCTCCAAAATATCTTCCCGTACCCATAAGAGAAGCCCTGCTAGTAAATTGCCCAGTACCCAAACCTAACCAAATTTGCGGACTTTCATTAGCTAATTCTGAAAAAACACGCTGTGTAACTTGTTTTTTTGGTGTTTCTGTATTCTGGAATTTTTCGTAATAATGGCTCACTAATTCAAAGTTTTTGGGTTGTACCACATAGAACAAACTCGTTGTAATAATAGCCAAAATACCAGTTCCAATAACTGTATAGATTGTTTTTTGTGATAGTTGGTTGATGTAAAAGAAAACCGTAATCACAGCAAAAGCAAATACAAGGCTAAAAATAAGATGAACCACAGATGCCATAAGCAAAGCCAAACACCCTAAGATGACAACCCAATAATCTTTTTTGGATGTAAAAACATGAGGTAAATAAAAAATTATAAGTATAGCCAAATTAACGCAATAAATAGGATTATTAAAATCAATACCTGGATTTAGGAAAGAAAATAGTCCTATTGTTCCCTGCACAATATCTCCTGAAGCACTATCAAAGCCTTTTCCCATAAAAACACCATAAATAAGTATTTGAAATATACCAACTGTTGCTTCTAAAATAATAATATTTTTAATTATTTTTATAAATTTTTGTTGTGCAGAAATAGTAATTTCCACACTATCTAAAGAAAAAACAAACACAAAAGAACCATAGGTAATAAAAGCTATTAAGCTATTAGACAAAATAAACCTCTCGTCTACAAAAAAACTCGTTAGCCACCAAAAAACTACAACTATCACATAAATCAATGTTAAGGCTATGAATTTTATTACAGTTTTGCCATTATCTGTCTTTATGATGTAGTAAAATAGTGCAAAAAAAGGCGTGAGATACGCAAGCAGTTTGAAAGGAGAAAAAACTATCAGCAATGAGAAAATAAATATCCCTAAGAGCGCATTTGATTGTCTGTTTTGCATTGCATTTTGTGTTTTATTAAGCATTATTGGAGGTTGGCAGTTTTATATTTTTATTAGGTTCGTTATGTGCTTGTGAGATTACTTTTGCCACAAAACCCATTGAAACCCAGTATAAAGATGCATAAATAGGACTTTCCAATGACAAATTAAATAACCCTATGATAGAAATAGCAAAAAAACCTAAAAATATGGGAATTTGTCCTTGCTGACCATAAACAATTTTATTTTTATAGAAATTTCTGAAAATATAAAAATAAGTAGCAAAAAAAATCAGTAAATAAGGCATTCCTAAGCGCAAAACCAAAGTGAGATAAGTATTATGCAAACCGCTTACGTGAGTTTCATATTCAGGCTTGTGTTTGCCATAATCTGCGTGCATACCCACATAATACGTGGTAAGCATATTATTATTGTAGGCAAACATTGGTGTACCAAAACCTTTACCTAACAAATGGTGAGGCAGTTCTTCCGTAATGGCTTTATACCAAACAATAGTCCGCCAAGTGGCATTGAGGTCTATAGCAAAAACGGGGTGACTATCCTTGACTATAGCTAAATTTCCATACAAACAACAATCTCCCCCTTCTTTATTTTTTGCCATATTGGGAGAAAAATAAACCATAAAAGAAATAAATCCCACCAAGATAAGTGTAAATATAGCTGAAAAAACTTTAAAATTAGGAGAAAAGAGTATTAAAGCAAGCCCAGCAGCCACAAATGGCGTAGTAGAAGATGGATACAGAATAGCATAAACCACGTAAAAAATAAAAAGAATATTTTTTTTTATGTTGGTAAGTTTTTTATTTATAAAAAACCAAGGAAAAAACACGCTTAGTGCATAACGGTCTATCCACAAAAAAAGCTGAAAACAAAGCGCAATAGCAGAATAAGCGAGAAAATAATAACGGATTTTATAGAAAAATACTTTAAAGTTTTCTAGCAGATAGTAGCCAATCCAAAAGCTAAAACAGCTATACACAATCACACTATTTCTTAGATAATAATAAAGATTTGTTTTGATATTCCAAGAAAAAATAAGATGACAAATGCCTAATAATAAGAACATTAGCCACATTTTTTCTAAAAAATTTAAAAAAAAATAAAAATGAATTTTCTTATCTATAATTTTTATTACTTTTGTTAGGAAAAATATAAATCCTATCAAAGATAGAATTTCGTTGAAATAAAAATTCCGCTCAAAAAAATAATTATTGATGCCATATAGCAAAAATACGCCCAAAATGATAGTAGAAGCAATATTTTTGATGTTGATAGCATTTATAGAGGATAGCATTGAAATATTTTAGTTATTTTACCCATTTCCTCACAAATGTAGTTTTTTTTTAGGACTTTTCAAAAGAAACTATATTTTGAATGTAAACTTATTTTTAGTAATTTTGCAAGGCAAATAGATTTTTTAAACAAAATATTACTTAAATCAGTAAAATGGCAATGAAGGAACGTATTTTTTTGGTGAGTATTATTATGCTACTTGTAATTGGGATAGTAGGTATTATCAGTATATATGAAAGTAAGATTTTGGAAAGTCAATCATATGTGGTAGGTGGGAAAAAAGTAAAGCTAAGCTACACAGCCAAGGAAATAAGGGCATTGATAAAAACAATGCCAGAATACAGAGGTGATAGCATTACTATTTACGAAAATGGCTACCTCACAAGTGCGGATAAAGAGTTTAATGCTGGTTTAGTATATAATCAAGTTGATAATACAGCAAAAAGCAGGATGGAAGCAAAAGCAAAAAGCGAGTATATGCCAGTTGCTTACATTGTCTATAGAGAAGTGGCTATTTATGACGCACAGATAAAAAAAAGCAAGATGATGCAAAAATAAAAACATTATCTATTCCCTTGCCTCAGTTTTACAGTTTGGGTAGTCGTTCATTTTTATTTTTCTGCTGGTTTAAACCCTTTGGATAAATCTTTGCCTTCTCTGAATTGTATAGGTTTTATGTAGTAAGAAGGTATGCATAAAAGCTCCTCTCCACAACAATCACCCTCTAATGGTAAAGCCATATTTATTAGCGTTCTACCTGTTGAGTCTTTCAACTCGTAAGGTGTTACTTTTGGTACTCTTGGTGCAACAAGTTGGAATACTAACTCCTTGGAAAAAGAATAGTTAAACCAACCCTTAGTATAAAGCATAAAAAAGAACATAAAAACCAGCGTAGTAGTGATTATTCCTATTGATTTATTTACCTTAGATAATAAAATAAGCAGGCAGGCCATTGCCACCCAAAAGAAAACCCTCCCAAAACGCAAATCAGGTGCGCTATAAAACCACAAACACAAAGAAAGAAAAGTTGCGTAAAACAATAAAAAAGTAGGTTTATGAAAAAAATCTATTATTCGCATTTTCTTTTTTGTGATATGCGTAAATACTGTTAAAACAAAAATAAAAAAACTAGCCACAACTATTTTGAACTCAATTTGAACCTTTACAAAATCCGTTATCCAAGGGATAAACCAAAACCTAAAACCATTTTTAGTTATTTCTTGTGGGCTTGTCATCTTTTGTGCCCATGCCCGAATAGAGTCTACTGTACCTTTAGTTTCTTCTGTTGGTAATGACCAAGAAAGGTGCAGATTCGTAATAGGAACAGGGAATAGTAGGTGTCCAGAAATAATAATATTACGGAATACGAAGCCTAACATCAGTATTGTACTGAAAGATAAGCCAATAATAGTAATAGTTTTGATAGTGGAATTAGTGTATTTTTTTATATGAAAAAATATACAAAATAAAACTGGGATAAATAATACACCTGCAAAAAGCATGCTTAGTTTAAAGGTAATAGCACAAGTTGCAATAATAGGCAACAACAAGAATTTTATTTTATTGCTTTCTAAAAAATAAAACCCAAATACCATAAATATAACTGATGCAGGAACGTCAGTAGCTATTGCGCTTGCTTCATAAAACCACGTTCCTCTTGTAAGCAAATATAATAAACTTATAGCACAATAAATTTTTATATGGATAGTATATTTTTCTAGGAATAATGCGTAAAACATTTGTATTGATAAAACCCATACCAGAAATGATGTTGCTAAGTGAAGAGCAAGATATTTAATGGAAAAAGCATCTATGTAAGCTACAAATAAATGGAAAGAACTATTGAAGCCCAAACGGCTATGTAAATTAGCTAGTCCAGGCACCGCTGCAAACTCTTTCATCCATTTTACTGCTGCTAAATGATACAAATAGGTGTCATAATGGTCTACATTGCGGTTGGCATTTATGGAGTAAATATAAGTAATAAATAATATCACCAATATAAAAGTAATACCAACCACCAATTTAGAAAATTTGGCATTCATAAATAACAGACACTTATTCTTGCTGAATATATCCACTATTATATTGCCAGTAATTAGTGTAATGTTATTTGTCCTATTTTTCCACAGACCATAAATACCTACAACCACGAAGGGTGAGGTAAGATATGCCAAAATAACATCAATTGGCATCAGCAAGGAATAAAGTTGCAAGAATACTATCAGCAGGAAAAAGCCTGTCCAAATATACTCAAATATACTTGTTGTGTATTCAGGTATTACTTTAGAAATTTTAGGGATTCTGTAAAAAGCGTAGCCCATACCACCACAAATGAGAGATAATATGAGGTAACCAAGGATAACTATAGCCATATATTTAATTTTATATTTTTATTACTTTATAAGAGCCGTAAGCTATCTTTTAAAAAGTCCGTACTTTAAAATGCAGTAGATAGCCCTAAAACCATCTTTCCAACCAATTTTCTTACCTTCTTCGTAGGTGCGCCCATAATACGAAATACCTACTTCATAAATACGTATTTTGGATATACGAGATATTTTTGCTGTTACTTCTGGCTCAAAACCAAAACGGTTTTCTTGTAGTTTTAGACTTTTGATGCTTTCAGATTTGAATAATTTGTAGCAAGTTTCCATATCTGTAAGATTCAAATCTGTGAAAAGATTAGACAAAAAAGTAAGAAAATTATTGCCTATTGTATGCCAAAAAAACAAAACTCTATGAGGTTTGCCACCCATAAAACGGCTACCAAAAACCACATCAGCAAAACCATCTAAAATAGGCTGCAAAAGTAAATTATATTCTTGTGGATTATATTCCAAATCAGCATCTTGTATGATAAGGTACTCGCCAGTTGCTTTTTCTATACCTGTATGCAAGGCTGCCCCTTTTCCTTTGTTTTTCTCGTGTTTAAAATACTGAATATTAAGGTCAGAATTTTGGGTTTGATAGCTCAAAACAGCTTCCTCTGTATTATCTTTTGAATAATCATTAATAATAATTACTTCCTTTTCAATATTTCCAATTAAAGCAACCGCTTTAATTTTATTAAGAATATGATGGATAGTTGCGCCTTCATTATAGGCAGGAATTATAATGGAAAGTTTAGTCATTTTATTATTTTAATTATTCCAGGGTAATTTAGAAAAGATTATTATCCCTTATGTACAAACAACACTTCATCTATATTGCCAAATCCGTGTTTTATTTTTTCTGCAAGTTCAAAATGATTTTCTTTTAATAAATCTGAAATTTCAGAAAAAGATTTTGTATTGTGATACATATCATCATTATGACTTTCTAACTGCAAATATTTGATACTGACATTATTCTCATTGTCAAATAATCCTAGCAAACAAGAATATTCGTGCCCTTCTGTATCTATTTTTAGTAAATCTATGTTTTCATTTGCACAATTATCTTTTATAAAAGTAGAAAGTTTTGTAACATTTATGCTATAACTTTCTTTGGTAATATTTTCAGGTTTAACACCTAAAATTGCTGATTTTCTATGCAGATATTTTGAATCTATATTTATATTTTCAAGTGTGGAAGTAGAATGTAACACGTTTTCGTGAAAAGTTTTTGTACCCACTTCGTTACTTATACCCATTTTGAATAAATGAATATTTGTCTTTTTTTCGTACTTTTTACATAATTTTTCAAATAAAACGGTATTAGGCTCAAAGGCATAAATTTTACAATTAGGATTGATTTTTAATACAATATCTATTGTCTGTCCTAAGTTTGCACCAACATCAATAACTACATTTAAGTTATTGCCAAAAGTTTTTTTATAAAATCTCACAAGTCTTTTATTAAAAATCAAGTGTTCATTTAGTTCAATAAGTTGTCTTACAAGAAATATTCTGAATTTTTTAAACATATTTTTATTTTTTTTAATATTTGATTTTTATCTTTTCAAATGAATTTTACACTTTTTCAAAGCACATACTTTGGATTAACGCCCATTTTACCATTGACAGTGTCATTATTTGCTTACAAAAGTTAGATAACGACATTGATAAATTGTATTCAGCCCCAGCGGGGCGGTATATTTATAGAAACATAATTGTATTTTGTATTCCGCTCCAGCGGAGCGAGATATTTATGACACTATGATTATTTTTATAACCCTTTGATTTATCAAGGATTACGAAAAAATATAACAAATTATCAATGTCGTTGTCTAAGTATTAAGTAGCTTCTACTAATTAGTTTATGTTATTGGGAAAATCAGTAGCCGTTGTTTGTGTCTTCACAAACAACCGTTAGCAACTCACAATTTTTGTTGCTTGTGAAGACACAAGCAACGGCACTTTTAGCATTTTTACCAAAATTTTGAATAACATAAACTAATTGCAGAAACCTACTTATTTATTTTTTCATATGATATATTGGTGTTATGCAATAAAGCTATTATTTTTGGTATCCTATGATATTGTCCCCTAATCAATCTATTAAAAATAACTATAAGAAAGGTAGCATAAAATATAGGTAGTTTCCAAGGATAATACCTTTTGGTAAATAAAATTCTTGACCTATGAAAATGAAAGTCAGAAAAATCACTAGAGCTTGTTTGAGTACCGTAATGCTCGCCTCCAGTTGTAGCACCACCTTTGTGATAAATCTTAGATTGATAACAGTAGGCTAATTGCCAGCGTTTCTTTTTGGCTCTTTCTGCCCAGTCGGGTTCTTCCAAATATAGAAAATAGTCCTCATTTAATAAGCCAACATCTTCAATAAATGCTATAGGACAAAACATACTCACTCCAAGAATGAAATCTAGTTTTATCTCTTCTATATCAAATTGTCCTTTATCCTCTTGATGCGCCCCTGCGAGCCAACTGTATGCTAGCCAAGTGTTTAGCGTACCTCCACCTGCTGCTTGTATAATTTTTCGTTGGTTGAAATCCATAATTTTAGACCCCAAAATACCTATCTTATTACTTTCATTTGATTTTTTCTTGTAATAATCAACTAAATAAGATAAACTACTACTTTCTACTTCTACATCATTGTTCAATAACCATATAAAAGAGGCATCAGGTTGTGAAAGTACATAACGAATGCCCACATTATTGCCAGCGGAATATCCCCCATTTTTATCAGAAACAAGAAATACTAAATTAGATAAGTTATTTTGCGTTTGCCAATAATTGATTTTTTCACAAGAATTGTCTGTAGAAGCATTATCTACTAATATAATTTTATGATGATGATAATCTAAATTTTTAAGACTTTCAAGGCACATCAGGGTGTCTTGCCAATTATTATAATTAAGTACAATAATATAAACTAAAGAATTATTCATTTTGAAACTATTTGAAACTATTTTTTATGTTTAACTACAAAGTAAATTATTCTACTATTTTAAAAAGAATTCTTTTACTTCTGTGTTCGTATTCTAGCATAAATATCAAAAAAGATGTTTGAAATATTTGTGTCATAACCATTGTAAAGGCGGCTCCAATACCACCAAAGCGTGAAATACATAGCATACCGACAGTAATATTAAATAAAAAAGTAATAATCATTACTTTAGAATACGCATTTTTCAAATCATAAGCAAGCAAGGTCTGATGAAATGGAATATTCAAAACAACAATAAATGGTACAAAAGTCATTATTTTAAGTAAATCCACTGCTTTTTGCGGACTTGCGCCAGAAAAAATATATACAACAAAATCAGCCTTGATAAAAACAACAATACAAATAACTAAGACAAAAAAGCAAAAAGGAATAAATAATTGCTTATAAAATTTCTTTACCGCAAAATGGCTTTCAGATGCTAATTGGCAAAGGCGTGGATAAATAGCTTGAGAAAAAACTATTAAAATTTGCCAAATGGCTAAAACTATTTTTTCTGCTAAACTATAATATCCAACTGCATCTTTATCTTCCTCAAAAAAACTCAACATAAGCAGGTTGAATAGCATAATTGATGTGATAGCAAGGTTGGAAATAAAAGTACTCCAACCTTCTCTTAATTCAGCATAAAAAGCCATCAAAGATGGTTTAATCCAAACAAGCTTATATTTAAAAAAAACTATATTAAGTGCTATCACTCCAGCTATTATATTACCTATACCAAGTAGACAAAGAAAATACACATATTCATCAAGCTCTTTAATAAAAATGAAAATGAAAATAGCTGAACTAATTTTTGCCACAAGTGTCAGTATTGTTAGCCAAAACATTTTTTCTATGCCTTGGAAAAACCAAACAGGCGTGATAACTTGCCCCATAATTATAGTCAAAGCCAGCAAAATTGTAGTCTTTTCTTGGTGAAATTCAGGAATGACTAAAATTAATAAGCCAATCAAAATAAAAGATAAAAGGCATAGCAGTAATTTGATAGTTAATACTCTACTAAAAATTTCAGATAGTTTTTGATGATTATTTTTATGAAGTGCAACATTTCTAGTAGCCAATATATTGAAACTATAATCTGCAAAAACCCCAAAATAAATAATAATTACTTGTACCCAACCAATAGTACCAAATTTTGCAAAACCAATTATAGGTATGAGATAAGGCATAATAATAAGGGGTATAAGAAAATTTGTACCTTGAATAGCTATTAATGCAATCATATTTTTTAAGACGGTTGCGTGCTCTTCAATATACTTTTTCAAATTCATAGGGCTGCAAGATAGGCTAAATAACGCATTTTTATTGTTTTAGATTAGTTTTCACACTTTTCCAATGTTTTTCTGCAAATGTAATAATTTTGAGTGAGTTTCTATTGCGTTAGTTCAAAAACATTTTTACAATTTTTTCATTCTCTTTTATCCACTCAAAAATATCCACTAAAATTTCTTTTGGCATAAATTGCGGTTTCCAACCTGTGAGCGTTGTTATTTTAGTATTATCAGTAATATAAATAGGAATGTCAGCTTGTCTGTTTTCTTTTGTCTGATGAATTGGAATAATATTTCCTGTGATTTCTTGACATAATTTGGTAAGTTCCTGCAAAGAAACGCTACTTTCCAAACCTCCACCAACATTATAAATATCATTCTTAAATTTCTTAATATCAAGTATTTGCATCTTCACAAGCTCATACAAATCCTTAATATGCATAATATCTCGCACTTGTTTTCCTTCACCTCCAAAACCAATATAACTTAGTTCTTTCTGCCAATAATGTTTAGCAAGCCACAAAACGACTACGCCTTGGTCTATTTTGCCCATTTGCCACGCCCCCGTAATTACCCCACAACGGTTAATAACAGCGTCCAAGCCATAAAATTCCATATATTCTTGAATAATAAGCTCTGCAGAAAGTTTACTTGTGCCATAAAATGACCTTGCCCCGTTTAAAGAAAAATCTTCATTAATTCCTTTTTCTGATACTCCTGTGCTATTTTGAGTTGATTTTATATCAAATCTTGTTGTATTCTCTAAATAATCAATATTATTGAGTTGTGAGATAGGATAAACCCTGCTTGTGGACAAGAAAATGAATTTTGCTTTGTGTTTGATGGCAAAATTAAGGCAATTGATAGCTCCAACCAAATTGGCATTTAGCACATAATCAGGCGTAGAATTGATGCCAGACAGCACAGAAGGCTCCGCTGCCGCTTCCAAAAGTGTAGTTATTTCTCCAATACTATCAAAATCTTCTTTATTACGAATATCTCCGTGAACAAAGGTAATATCCATTTCTTTTAATCTTGGTATATTTAACTCTGCGCCACGCCTTTTAAGATTATCTAAAACAATAATCTCAATGTTAGGATAGTTTTTTTTGAGTTCTAGGGCTATATTTGCACCTACAAAACCACAACCACCTGTTATAAGAATTCTTTCATTCATATCAATATGTTTTTTATATTCTCGTTTGTTAGCTAGTTTTAGCTTGAAATATTTGCAAAAGTACAATAATTTTATATTTCCCATCTATAATTAAAAATATTTTACTAATTTTGTCCAAACTTATAACTATTTAGTTAATATCTTTAAGCAACATTTATACAACAACATTTTATGAAAATAGCACTTATCACTGGTTCAGCAGGGCTTATTGGGAGTGAGTCTGTGAGTTTTTTTGCAGATAAATTTGACCTCATTATTGGCATAGACAATAATTTGAGACAGTATTTTTTTGGTGAAGAAGCATCAGTGGATTGGAATAAGAAAAAACTGCAAGAAAAATTTAGTAATTATAAGCATTATGATGCCGACATCAGAGAAGTAAAAGATTTAGAAAAAATATTTTCTGAATATAAAACTGATATTCAGCTTGTTATACATACAGCAGCGCAACCAAGCCACGACTGGGCAGCAAAAGAGCCTTTTACAGATTTTTCTGTCAATGCAACTGGTACGCTCAATATGTTAGAAATGACACGTTTGCACTGCCCTGATGCCGTTTTTATATTCACTTCTACCAATAAAGTCTATGGAGATACCCCTAATGCACTTCCTTTGCAGGAACTTGAAAAAAGATGGGAAATTGCGCCCGAACACGCCTATTTTGCCAACGGAATAGATGAAAATATGAGCATAGACCATAGTAAACACTCGCTTTTTGGTGCATCTAAAGTAGCTGCTGATATTTTGGTGCAAGAATATGGGCGTTATTTTGGAATGAAAACGGGCGTTTTTAGAGGTGGTTGCCTTACTGGTCCTAATCATTCAGGCGCACAATTACACGGATTTTTGAGTTATTTGATGAAATGTGCCATTAATGGCAATCATTACACTATTTTTGGCTATAAAGGTAAGCAAGTGAGAGATAATATTCATAGCCAAGACCTTATCAATATTTTCTGGCATTTTTATCAAAATCCTCGTGCTGGCGAGGTATATAACGTAGGTGGAGGGCGTTTTGCTAACTGTTCTATGCTGGAAGGGGTGCAAATGTGTGAGGAAATTACAGGAAATAAAATGAATTATAGCTATTCTGAAGACAACAGAATAGGCGACCATATCTGGTGGATAAGTGATTTGAGCAAATTTAAGGCACATTATCCTGCTTGGCATTGGGAATATGACATAAAAACCACACTAACACAAATTTTTGACAGTATGCGCCAAAGAGCATAAGTAAACACCTAATTTATGACTTTTTCGCAAAAAATAATAAGTACAACTACACAATATAAGCCACTTCTGCAAACAATAAGCATCATTATTTTACTGCTTGTCGTTGCTTTTTTTCTGCTTCCAAATACGGTTTTTAATCCTATAGTGCCAGGATTAGACCCTTCTTGGCAGATTGCGCTGCATCTTGCCATAAAAAATAAAATGATTTTTGGGCAAGATTTTATCTTCACGTATGGTCCGTTGGGCTACATCATCACACGCCTGCCCGTAGGTGTGAGTAAGTGGGCTATTTTTGCCTTAGATATGCTTTTAATAGCCAATTTGTTGTTTCCTATTGCCGTTGTTTTGTTCCAGAGTTTCTCTAAAAAACTGTTCCTAAAAACGCTTATTTTAGGTAGTTTCATTATTTATATTTTAGGTGATTTTTATACTTATGATTTGGTGATGATATGGTTTTGGGCATATTTATTTATGGTTTTCTACTTCCTAAAAACATCAAAAATTTGGGTATTGGCTAATTCTCAGCTTTTAAGTATCATTTTGTTTTATATGAAACTCAATGCAGGTGTGATAGCTGTTTTTGTTTTGATATTGACACATTTTTATTTGCTTTTTTTTACTGATTTTTCTAGGAAAAAATTAGGCATTTCTTTCCTTATTTATGTTTTACTATTCTGTCTAAGCACTCTTTTATTCAATATTTCACTTTTGGATTATACTTTGGGCGGTTTGCAAACCATCAATGCTTACAATGATGCTATGTTTCTACATCTCAATATGAAAGATATGCAAAATTGGTTTATTTTCTATCCTACAATGGCTTTTTTGGGTGTGTTTGTTGTAAGTATTTTGTGCATTTTAGCAGAGAGAAAAGAAGGTAAATATTTAGATAAAAAATATTTATATTTTAATTTCTTCTTGTCTGCGGTGATTTCAGGGGCGTTGTATATCTTATTTAAGCAAAGTTTTGTGCGTGCTGATTATGCGCACATTTTTACGTTTTTGCAATTTGCACCATTATTTGCTAGTTTGGTAGTCGTTTTTGGTTCGCAAAAAACACAAAAATATGGCTTTTTTGCACTTGCTTTTCTTTTAATTCTCTCCCTTCAAACTAGATGCCAGTATATCAACTGGACGGCTAAAATAAAAAATACTAAAAAATATCTTTCTGATATGTTAAATACTGATTATAAAGCTGATACAAGTTGGTTTTATACCAGCAGGAAACTAGACACAACATTTTTGAAAGAAAATATTGGCAAAAAAACAGTAGATATTATGCCTTGGGAAGTCTCATATTTGCTTTGTAACAACTTAAACTACAATCCAAGACCAACCATACAATCTTATGCAAGCTACAATTCCTATTTAGATAAAAAGAATTATGACAAATATATGAGCGCATCAGCTCCAGAAAAAGTGCTTTTTTCCTTCAATTCCATTGATGCTCGTTATCCATTTTGGGACGAAACGCACACAAAAATAGCACTCTTAGAAAATTATACTATTACTTTTCCAAAAGATACACTTTTTGAGGCGGATTTTTATAGGAAACAATACCCAGATAGTTTAAAAAATATTTCTAAAGAGAATTTGTATAATCACTTTCTCAAAGAAGGCATCAAAAACAATAAAATAGGGAATTTCTATGATTTCTATTTTGATGAAGGTTTTTACAGATACGTAAACGCATCTGTCAATCAAGGAATGATAGACAAAAAAAGCAAAAATGCTTTTGATTACTATAAAAATATTGGTTTTTTTGAAGGGCAAAGAACTGGCGAGACAAGCATTGTTTTTACTAAAAAAAATACTCCTAAAAAAACTATTGCAAAAATAATCAGCACAAAAACCGCCCAAATGAGCGAATGGATAGCTATTCCTGCAAGTGAAAAGCCTATTTATGCCTATACGGATATTCGCTACAATTTGAAAGGCAAAATAGGGCGTTTTTTGTATAGACCTGATTATTTAAGTGTTTCTTTTAGATTTGAAAATGGACAAGAAGCAAGTTTTAAATGCGTATTACCAATCATCAATGGGGGTGTGCTTATCAACAAAAAAGTGCTTTCTGATGTTGATGCGTATGTTTTTTTTAAATCTTTTGGATTACTTAACCAAAAAATAGTAGCTTTTAAAATTGATGGAGCAGATTTAGAAGAGGAATTTAATGAAGAATTTTATGTAAGTTATCACAAAGATGTTGCCAACGCCATCAAAGAAAAGGCTTTTACTTCTGGTTTTGACCATTACACGCAATATGGTAAAAATGAAAATAGAAAAACTTCTGCAAATAAAACATATAAGGAATTTAAAAATGATTTTTCTGTTATATTCAAGGAAATAAGCCAGTAAAGTGGATAAGAAAATTGCAAAAAATCTATAAAATAACCCCATAAAATGAAATTAAGTATTGTTATTCCTGCCTACAACGAAGAAGGCTCTATTATTGAAACTATCACAACGCTTTATCAAACACTTGAAAAATACCATATCCCTCACGAGATTTTAGTAATCAATGATAATTCAAAGGATAATACAGAAAATATTTTAAAAGAATTACAAAAAACTACTCCCACACTTATCTATTACACTAATTTAGGTCCTAATGGCTTTGGATATGCTATTAGGTACGGTTTGGAGCGTTTTAAGGGTGATTGTGTGGCTATTATGATGGCTGATTTATCTGACGATGCGGAAGAACTTGTTTTATTCTACAAAAAAATGATAGAAACTAATGTAGATTGTGTGTTTGGTAGCAGATTTATCAAAGGCGGAAAAGTAATTGATTACCCAAAAACTAAATTATACATCAATAGGTTAGCTAATTTCATTGTGCGTGTAAGTATGGGAATACGCTATAATGACTGCACTAATGCTTTTAAACTATATAAAAAGACAACTATTGATGGCATTAAGCCTTTCCTTGCGTCACACTTTAATCTTACACTAGAATTGCCTCTCAAATCTATCGTAAGAGGATATTCTTATGCAGTTTTGCCTAATTCTTGGAGAAATAGAAAAGCAGGAGAATCAAAACTTAAAATAAAAGAAATGGGAAGTAGGTATTTTTTTATCTTATTATATTGTTTGATAGAAAAATTTTTTTCACGCGGAGATTACAAAAAAGTAAAAGACTAAATAACATCGTAACAAAATCTCTCCAAAATACCTTTTTAGTATATTTTGGAGAGATTTTTATTTTATTTCTTATATCCAGCCACCGCAAAATACAAAATGTACAAATAACAAGGCAAAAGTACCCAATAACCTGCTTGAAGTCCATAATTTGTTGCCAAATATCCATAAATCAAAGGCAAAAATGCTCCTCCAGAAATGCCCATTATCATAATGGCAGAGCCTTTTTCAGTGAATTTACCAAGTTTTGCTATGCCCAAAGGAAATATAGCAGGCCACATCACAGAATTTGCCAAACCAAGCAACGCCAAAGCATAAATAGACATCTCTCCATTCAAAAAAACCGCCCCAAACATCAACAAAATCCCCAAAACACAACAAACAATCAATGATTTTTCTTGAGAAATATATTTTGGAATACAAAAAATTGCCAAAACATAACCCACAAGCATTGCCACAAGTGCCAAAGATGGGAAAAAATTAGCCTGTTCTGCCGTAAATTTTAGGCTTTTTGCATACGTAATGATAGTGTCGCCTACAATCACCTCTGCGCCCACATAAAAGAAAATAGCCAACGCCCCCAAAAACACACTTGGAAACTGAAAAATAGAAGTTTTTGTACTTTCTTGTATGTTTTTTGTACTTTCGTCAGTCTTATTTAGGCTAATTTCGGGCAAATGGATAAAATACAGTAGCGAAGCTATCAAAAGTATAAAAACAGTCAGTATTCCGTAGGGCAAAATGACCTTATCAGCCAGTAATTGCAGTTTTTCTACTTGCATACCTCTAGAAAGTTCTTTCAAACTTGCTTCTAATTTATCCGTATCTTTCAAAAGAATATAACCCATCAAAGGTGGCGCAATAATCCCAGCCAGTTTGTTGCAAATGCCCATAATACTGATGCGTTGTGCGGCACTTTCAGGCGCACCCAAGACCGCTACATAAGGATTTACGGCAGTCTGCAAAAGTGCCAAACCTGCACCTTGTATAAAAATCCCTATCAAAAATATACTAAAAGTTCTACTTTGTGCCGCAGGAATAAAAGTAAGACAACCAACAGCAATAATTACCAAACCAATCACCATTCCACGCTTAAAACCTGTTTTTTCTAGTAAAAAAGACGCTGGCAAAGCCATTATTGTATAAGAAATGAAAAACGCAAACGTAACTAAATACTGTTCGTATTGTGAAGTTTGACTTAGCTCACAGGCTATTTTAAGGTATGGAATAAGCACGCTATTCAGCCATGTAATAAAACCAAAAATAGCAAAGAAAACGCCCATTACAACAATAGGAGGCAATATAGATTTTTGAGCAGTGAGTTTGTCGGACATTTTTTTATGAGTTGTGAGTTGTAAATTGTGAGTTGTGAGTTATCTATTTATATGTGTTTTTATTGTCAGTTGTATGATTTTTTTTATGCTTTAATACTATTTTATTGTCAATTATATACTTTTTGTTACCTGTTATATGTATTTTGTTGTGATTTGTATGTATTTTACTATTTGTTGTATCTTTTTTGTTATAATTAGTATATATTTTGTTGTCAGTTGTATCTTTTTTGTTATAATTAGTATGTATTTTGTTATCAGTTGTATCTTTTTTGTTATAATTAGTATGTATTTCGTTATAATTAGTATCTTTTTTGTTATAATTGAATAAATTATCTATTTGTATTTATCTGTGCATCTGTGGCAACTTGTATTATTCATAAATATTTACTTCCAAAACATCATTACAGTTGCTTAAAAGCTGTTTATTTGTCTTTTTTAGTATTGGATGAACAAAATCTGGTGCAATTTCTGCCAAAGGTATAAGCACAAAAAGGCGTTCTTGCATACGTTGATGCGGCACTATAAGCAAAATTTCCCCAAAATTATCATTTATTACCTCATTTATTATCATTTCATCAAAATAAATAATATCTATATCAATAATTCTCTCACCCCAACGCACTTTGCGCACTCTTCCCAAAGATAATTCTATCTCCAAAATCACTTTTAAAAGCGTTTCAGGCATCAAATTCGTACTAATTAGTATGATTTGGTTACAAAAATCCGCTTGATTTTCTACGCCCCACGCTTTTGTTTGATAAAAGCTAGATTTTAATATAATTTCGCCTACTTTTTCCTCCAAACACAGACAAGCATTAGCAAGATTTTTAGCAATATCTTTGATATTTTTTCCTATATTAGAACCAAGAGAAAGATAAACAAGTGGCATTTTGACAATATTGTAAAAATATTTTGAACTTTTTTTCTCAAAATTAACCTAATAAAACAAAAAATACGTATTTTACAGAAAAAATTGTACGGATTTACTAAAATAAGTCTTTAAAATGCGTTTAAAATCCTTACAATCATAATAGTAACTCCCTAAAAATCTTTTAAGATAGCTAAATGCAAGACGAAGATATACCTAAAAAACTAATTCTTTATATAGATGACGAGCCTAAAAACCTCGTTAGCTTCAAATCTGTGTTTAGAAGGCATTATGACATCTATCTTGCCACCTCCGCTATGGAAGGGAGTGTAATAATGGAGCAAAATCCTATTCAATTAGTCATTACAGACCAACGTATGCCCAAAGTGACGGGAGTGGAGTTTTTGGAGCAGATTGCAGGGCAATATCCTGACGTAATGCGTATTATTCTTACAGGTTATTCTGATATGGAAGCCATTGTGGCAGCTATCAACAAGGGAAGAGTGCATCAATACATCACAAAACCTTGGAAAAGTGAAGATTTGAAGATTAGTATTGATAGTGCGCTGGAAATA